>NZ_DAORXT010000064.1:0-16474 GCF_035371925.1 Acetivibrio sp.
AAATAGTTATTTATAAAACTTAATTACAAAAATTATCACAAAATGTAAATTATATTCTAACCAGTAATAAGAGAGGTAAATGGCAATGACGCGACTAAAAAACTTCATAAATCAACGTTTTCATCTTGCAGAGACTATTTATTGGGTACTGTTTATTTTATTCCTTATGCTAAAGTGCCTTTATTTTCAGTTTACAACAAAACTGAATACGGACCCTTATTTTTCTGCGGTAAATATAACCATGTTCCTTTCGTCTTTTGCAATTTTGCTGATAATATCGGCTTTTATAGCTCTTATTCTCAACAAATTCAGATTTATTGCACTCTTTACAATAAATCTTCTTTTGACGATTTTGCTGATAGCAGATACCAACTTTTTCAGGTATTACTACAACTTAATTACCATACCTGTATTCTTCCAGCTTAATATCAAAATGGTGAGCTCTGTAAACGAGAGCATACTGAGTCAATTTATGCTTAAGGATTTGATATATCTTATTGATTTGCCTTTTATGCTGACAGGAGTTGTTCTGCTTAGCAAAAACGCACGGAAGATACATATTTCCCGCAGGGCATACCGTTCTGTGGCTCTTTTGGTTGTGGGCATGGTTACCTTTTTGTCGGTTTTCCAAACTTCAAACTTAAATTCCTTTGCATATAACAACAACTACTCAGCCAAAAGCCTTGGGGTATTTTTCTCCCATTACTACAACACAAAGCTTTTGATTGAAGAAAATCTACTGGAAGACGACAACTTCACCCAAGAAGACAAAAACTCCATCAAAGCCTTTTACGAAATAAAAGAGAGTGAGAAAAATGACTTGGGAAGCAAGTTAAAGGGAATTGCCAAGGATAAAAACCTGATTGTCGTACAGATGGAGGCTCTTCAGCAATTTGTAATAAACCTGAAAATAAACGGCAAAGAAGTAACTCCAAACCTAAACAGGCTTATTGGCGACAGCCTCTATTTTGATAATGTATTTTATCAGGTGGCGGGGGGCAATACTTCCGATGCGGAATTTTTGACCAACAACTCATTGTATCCTGCAAAAGAGGGGGCAGCTTACCATCTGTACCCCGAAAACACTTACCATTCCCTGGCCAATATTCTAAAGGATAAGGGATACAACACTTACTCATTGCACGGTTTTGAGAAAACCTTCTGGAATAGAGACGAAATGCACATGACCCTAGGCTTTGACAGATTTTTCAACCAAGATGATTTTGTGTTGGACGATTTTGCAGGGTGGGAAGGCCAGGCTCTCAGCGATTCATCCTTCTTCAGGCAGTCTTTGGATAAAATAGACACATCAAAGCCTTTTTACAGCTTTTATATAACTCTGTCAAGCCATCACCCGTTCAACTACTTTGAAGACTATGATTTTGACGTCGGTGAATTCCAGGGAACCTACATAGGCAATTACCTTAAGGCCGCCAATTATCTTGACAAATGCATAGGTGAATTTATAGAGGACCTTAAGGAGCGGGGATTATACGACAACAGTCTTCTGGTATTCTACGGGGACCATGCTGCCGTAAAGAAAATGGAAGCCGATGGGCTTATGAAGCTTCTTGACATGGAATACAGCGAACCCGAATGGATGAAGCTTCAAAAAGTACCCCTTATAATACATTACCCCAACCAGTCAAAGCCCGAAGTTATAAGCACCATAGGCGGTCAGATCGACATACTTCCTACCGTTGCAAACCTTATGGATTTTGACGCGCCTTATGCTTTAGGAAAAGATCTTCTAAACTATGACGAAAATGAAGGTTATGTCATCTTAAGGGACGGCTCGGTAATAACAAAGGATTTTATATACTTTAACGATTTAAGGGAAGTATATGATTTCAATAACGGAAAGCAGTTGAATCTGAACCTTTATGCCGATAAGATTACTTCATACTTAAACGAACTCAATGTGTCGGATATAATCATAACCAAAGATGCTTTCAAACACGGTTTTGAAAAATGATAAATTCCAAGACATGTTTAAAAGGAGGCCTTATAAAGCCTCCTTATTTAGTATTAAGCAGTATCTTAGCACTAATTTAATTGTCAACCTAAAATTAAAAAAGTGTTGACAATCAACCCGCAATATAATAATATCTAAATTGATGTATATTATTGTTAAATTTTAAATTCAATTGGAGGGGTATCATGACGCGAAACAAATATCTTAGAGACATGATGTATGCTGCAATTTTCACAGCCTTAATGGCAGTGCTTGGCTGGATAAGCATAACGGTTCCCATCCTTCCCGCTCCAATTACGGGACAAACCTTGGGTGTTATGCTGGCAGGTATCGTTCTCACACCAAAGCAGGCAGGACTTAGCATGGCAACCTATATTGCCTTAGGTCTGGCAGGTCTTCCGGTATTTCAAAAAGGTGGAGCAGGAATAGCTTATTTATTAGGTCCCACCGGCGGATTTATTATCGGTTTTCTTGTAGGTGCCGTAGTAATTTCCCTGCTCAAAGGAAACGGTCAAAATGTCTTAAGAACAGGAATTTCATGTATTGTCGGCGGCATCCTTGCAGTATATGCCATAGGCATTCCGTGGCTCTGCTTTGAAATGACCGGAAGTCTGTTTTCCTCAAGTCATGCCTTATCAACTCTGGCTTTTGTACCCGGGGACATCATAAAAGTGTGTGTTGCCACAATGATTGGTGTACGGGTAAGCAGAAGCCTTGAGTATCAGCTATCGGCACAAGACTTGTAAAGCTTGTCCTAAAGCTGCCTTTTTAGATAGCAGTCAATGCAAAATACCTCACCTTCAGGTTCATTGCTGTCGTTGTACATTTTTTTGAGCTCCCTGCCGCAGTCCTTGCAAGTTACAAGTATATAGTCTGCTTCATCGCTGTCTTCTTCGTAATTATCGCAGACTATATCACATTCTTCTTCATCACATTCTTCACATTTGTCGGAGGGAAAGCCAAAACTGCATTCATATGTTTCTTTACCCTCGTCATCAATTAATCTTTTTAAATTTCTGCATCCGTTGCAGATACACTCTGCCATACACCAATTTCCTCCGTCTTGCTTTTATAAAACATTTTGTACTTGGCACAATTTATGCACCGCAGCACTTTTTGTATTTTTTACCGCTTCCGCAAATGCACGGTTCGTTTCTTCCAATCTTGTTGCTTACAGCAATATGAGCTTTGTTGTAGTCTTTCAATATTTCTTTTCTTCTCTCCTCGCTCAATATGTTGTCCCACTGGGGAAGGTTATACAGCCAATAAGCTTTTGCATCCAGCATATTGTAATACAGTTTTTCAAAATCAACTTCCAGACGGATATTTGAATCTTCGCTAAGTTCCTCAAGTTTGACAGGCTCCTTTAAACTGGTCTCAATACCGTCCATAAATCCGGCAAAGACAACGGGCTCCATATCAAACTTTTCTGCAAGCTCTTTAAGATTTCCCTCTACAACTTCTTCATGATGCTCCAAAATAAACTCATATACTTTCATTTCTTTTTCAAGATAAGTATTCCAGAATTTATTGGATTCTTCTTCCGACCTCTCTTTTTCACAAAGCTCATGCCACTCATTAAAAAGACTCATATGTACTCCATCTCTCCTTCGTTTATTATGACTATTAACTCCTACATATTATAACACAATACTGCATCTAAAATAACCATTCCAACCAAATATATTTTTTAAAAACGGTGTTTTAATCAATCGGGTTCAATTCCCCATACCAGTTTATTTGAAATGTATGCCGTCATCTTCTTCCAATCGGCATAGGAATTTGCCGGATTGTAGGAATAATCGTCCCGCTGTTCAAATTTGGCCCAGTCATTCTTGTAAAATTCTCCCCTGACATACACTACATCGTTTGGAAGAAGGGTTCCCGTCTTAAATGTGATTTCAAGGTACTTGTTTGCTTGTGTTTTTCCTGCAAGGCTATAAAATCTGCACTGAACGTCCTTTATCTCTCCCAAACTGTAAAAATACACTGCCCAGTTCATACCGTCAACCGGAATATCTTCCTTGAAATAATACCTTACTTTAACGTCTTTTAAGTCAATTGTCTCATTTCCTGTGTTATACATCCTAAAGCTAAAGTCAACTCCCTGGGAATCATATGCTTTCTCGCTATAATGCTGTAACCTAAGTCCTTTTGTTGTCACTTCGGTATCCTTTGGACTTTCAACTGTAACCGAAGGCTGCGGTGTCTTTTCATCGGGTACGCTTGTAGTCTCCGCAGCTGCCGGTACTTTTGTATCTTCAGGATATGGAGAGCTTTTTGAAAATCCGGGCTCTGTGTACGGTGATACCTGCTCAGTTTCTTCAGAAGGCGCAGGCGTGGCCTGTGGTTTCTCAGCGGTCGACATATCTTCTGAGGCCAGCTTCATCTGCTCCAATTTTTCTATCATATCCGAAATGCTCATCTCATACACTTCATCAATGGTAATGCTGTTGTCCAGATCCTCAGCTTCAAGGTATAAACAGTATTTTCCCATTGAAAGTCCACACTTTTGTGCTTCTTTTCTTTCTTCGGGCGTTGCCGTTACGGTACGTCCCTCAATATCGTCAATTCTGTCCACCTCGGCTTTGATACCGGCAAGCAATCTTGCCAATTTATCCTCCTCATCTTCTCTTCCTGATTTGTATTCGCTTCGTTTATCATTAAGAGCCCCACTGACAAGAACAATTTTTCTTTCATCGGAAGCTTTGAAAAAACCAAAACTTACGGACCTTTTAACAAGCTCAAAAACAACAGTCTCAGCATTTTTATCCGTAAAATCCAGTCCTTCGGTCAACCGGGCTCCATCTGCATTTAGAGGTGTAATTTCCAAAACTCTATATTTTCCATCAATTACCAACTCGACACTTGGGTTTATATCAACATTTATGTATCCGTAAATATTGCTTGTGTTTCTTAGAAAGGCAAATTGGAAATATAAAAACATTACAACCAAAACTGCCGCAACACTTGAAACAGCAGCAGCGGTATATAAAAATCTTCTTCCTTTGACATTATATATATCCCCATTTTCAAAGCTCACCTGCTGCCCAACCTTCATATCTTTGCGCCTGCAAATGATTACAAATTCACTTTCGGTTGTCAAAACAACTGCCTTTTTACCCTGAATTTCATATACTATACCTATTCTATTCATACTACCTCACTTTCCTCCGTCCATAGTATATTCCAAATATCTCTTTGATAGATTGAGGTTGCTTTTAAAAATCAAGCAAAGAGCTATTATATACTTTCTATTGTTACCTATGGTCCTTCCGTGAACTTTGGCTTTCTTCTTCAATTCATTTCTGGGTATGCTTTTATTCTTCATCAATGCCTTATACATTTGCTCGTCCTCTGCAAGCATCTTGGCAATCCTTATACATAGCTGTCTTGAGTCTTTGTGTTTCGGCACGTTTAATACCAAATCAAAAAAGCTTATACCGAATTCTTTCAGCTTGTTTTTTAATTCTTCAATATCCTCCCTTGCCTCGATATCTTCAAATCCGATATATGAACTGGATAAAAGTTTTTCATCATTATAAAAGTACTCGTCATCAAAAAATGAAAAAGGATATTCCTTGTTGTCCCTATTACTTCTCGAATAATCAATCAGCCGTCTTTTAATTACTTGCTCTGAAAAGAGGAAAAAATTATAACCTTTTCCGATATCAAATTTATCAATTGCTTCATTGAATGCAGACATGGCAATGCTAAACTCGTCACTGTTGCGGGTATCAATATATTTTCCCACAGCATTTGACGTAACTTTCAAAATGAACGGTCTGTATTCGGATATAAACTCTTCTCTAAGCTGCTGATTGCCTTCTTTTATCTGTTTAAGGGTAGAAATAAAGCCATCATAGACTGTCTCATCCAGTTTTTTGGCTTTGATACCAGTATTGATTTTTCTGACCTCCAACTAGATCATTCTCCCTTCAGTAGATTACTTCGTACAAACCTGCTTCTTTTGTGTATATTATCGAATAATAGCGCTCTTACTTCATATAATGAAACATCTTTCGCCCGTTGGCAGTTTGAACACCAATTAGCATACAGTAGTTTTTTTAATTTAACAAGTAACAAATTCGTTACTTATGAATATTATTATATCAGTAAAATATAAAAGAAGTGAGTAAAAAATGAGCGATATTCAAAATCCTGTTTACATATTTACAAGAAGAATTGTCTCTCCCTATCAGGACGTGATTATTGACTATCCCTTCGTAACAGGTTTTAAGACCCTCGCCGTTCAGAATACAATAAACTCCAGGATAATGAAAACAGTAAACCAACTTATCTATGAGCAGACAAACAAGTTATTGGAGCAAGGATATAAAGCTCCTCAAATGACCATACAGGGCTGGTATGAAATAAAGACAAATGAGCGCGGTGTGTTAAGCCTTTCAATAGGAAATTATACCATTGCATATCCTGCTGCCCACGGGCTGACCATAATAAAGTCACTAACCTTCGATATAAACACAGGCAAAGAATACAAGCTGGAGGAACTCTTCAAGCCAGGAAGCGATTATGTTGGCGTATTGTCGAAAATAATTCAGAAGCAGATAAAGGAAAGAGAGATTCCAATCCTCGGTGAATTCAAACAAATACAAGCCGATCAGGATTACTACATAGCCGACAAAGCATTGGTAATATATTTCCAGCTATATGAAATAACTGCTTATGCTTTTGGTTTTCCTATGTTCCCCATATCAGTGTATGAGATACAATATATCATAAGAGAAGGAAGTCCCTTGGCCGCTATGTTAACATAAAAAGAAATTTTGCTTTTAGGTAGCGAATACTCAGCTCACCCTATAAAGAATTCGACCTATGACAGGTCGAATTCTTCATTTTTTATTTGGCCTCTTGGAATGAAATGAAAGAGGCAAAAGCGAAGGGACTCGATGTCCCGAGCTTTTATTTACATTTATGCTTTTTTATATAGGATTTATACATAAATCCGGGATAACCCGTTCCATCCCACTCATCAATTTTCTCGTTAAACCTTTTGATGATTTCGTCTGCATCCTTTTTAGAAATCTTACCTTCCTTCACCTTTTTATCAATTTTTTCTTTGAATCCTTTTTTAAGCTTCTCACGTTTTTGCTCCACTGTAAGCTTGTTAAATTCCTCAATTTCCTTAATCCTTGCATCTATTTTTGCATTGAGATCATCGGCTTCTTCCTTTGTAATCTTTCCTGCGTCCAAAAGCTCTTTAACTTTTGCCTTCTTGTCCCTAAGCTTTTGTATGGGATCTATTTGAGTTTCGGAGCCATTTTCGTTTGATTTGTGTTTGCTCCTTTCTCCTTCCCTTTTTTGCTCAATCTGATTCTTCTGCTGTGCAATAGTGCTTTCCTTCAACGCAACAGAATTAGGTGCTGCAAAAACGGAAACAGAAGACAGTGCCGCCATTAGAGCCGTTGCAATAACAATTTTGCGAAATTTCACTTTAACACCTCCTTTAAAACTAGTATAACCACGCTGCGTAAAATAATTAACGAACACTACTTGTATTGATTTTGCAAATATATTAATTGCCACCAATACAATAAGGTTATAGCTGCTGTTTTAAAGGCAGTGCTTTTGCAAAATGCCATATATGCCAAAAATTTGTATTATTGTGTGAATTTTATAAATACTCAATATTGGTCAAGAGTTTTGAAATTACTACTGCAATTTCAGCCCTTGTAGCCAGGCTCTTCGGATGTATTTTTCCGTCAAATCCGTTAACAATCCCTTCCTTCGTGAGGATAGCCACCGCTTGCCTTGCATAGCCGTTTATAGCGTTGGCATCAGCGTAATTTTCAAGGAATTTTTCATCGGCTTTATCAATCTTTGCCTCGGCTACTTTAAGAGCATTTACCACTATAACCATCATATCTTCTCTGGTAATATTGGCATTGGGATTAAAAATACTTCCGTCTCCCTTTACGATGCCCAGCGCTTTGGCAATTCCCACCGCCTCATAGTAATAAGCATCTTCTTTAACATCACCGAAATTGTCTTCAAAATCAGCCTCCAAGTTAAGGGCCTTGACAATCATGATGGTAAAATCCGCTCTCTTTGTGTTCACTCCCGGGTTGAACATTCCGCTTTCGTCCCCTTTTACAACTCCCTTATTATAAAGCATATCAATTGCATCAACGGCCCAGGAGTATTTCATACCAACATCCGGGAAATATTGGGACTGGTTGGTGCTAATCGCAAGGCCTTCACTCTCATTGTGAAGCCTGTCTAAGGCAGTGACAACATAATATACGCCGTCAGCATCCGAAACCCCATAATCCACGAATTTCTGCACACCGTCACTATTTTTCCTCAAAGTGGCGATAAGCTTGTATGCACTACTATCTGATATAATGTCCATACTTTCTCCTAAGTTAAAGCGGTAAATTGCATAATAAGCCGTATCGGGGTCATTATCCGTCCATGAAACCTCCACTCCGTTGGAAAGGATCTCCAACTTACCAAGTACCGGTGCGCCAGGAGCAGAGCTGTCCTTCCATGGCATTACCGGAATCAGGGCTTTCTGCGACCACAAGTCATCTTTTATGGCTTTTACCGCCTGCTGTTTGCCGGAATCCTTAAAATTCATAAAACGGAACAAAACAGTACCCATTATCTCGGGTTTTACAACATTGAATTTCAATTGCCTTGTCAATTCAGGCACTGCATTTTGGCCTGTAAAATAGGAATCGGTATCATCGTTTATCTTATAAAACGCCTGACCTATATAAAGATGCACATTTTTTCCCTTGCATACATTCGCCCACCACGAAGCAAGTTCACCGTAAGGTGCCCTGGAATTGGCAAAAGTAAAATAAATCTGGGGAGCAATATAATCAATAAGCTCCTCTTCAACCCATTTTTTTGTGTCGGCAAAGCATTTGTCGTAATTTGTAAAGCTTGAGTTGGTGTTGGAACCGTCACTATGACCGTCGCTTTTATTTCCCCATATACCGGATGGGCTAATGCCAAATTTAACCCACGGTTTAGTTGCTCTTATCTTTTGGGAAAGCTCTTTTACCAGCAAATATGTGTTATTCCTTCTAAAATCACCTATATTAGAAAACTGGCCTTTATTATATTTGTTATAGGTATCCTGATCCTTCATCTCACCCTCATATTGCTCGTAGTAGAAATAATCGTCAAAATGCACTCCATCCACGTCATATTTCTTTACCACTTCCATAACACGGTTAATCACCCATTGCCTTGCTTCAGGTATTCCCGGGTCGACAACAAACCTGCTCATGGCTGTCTTAATCCACTCAGGATGCTCCTTGTAAACACTCTTTTCAATCATTAAAGATGAAACGGTAGAGTCATTTGTATTCATCGATACTCTGTAGGGATTGAACCATGCATGAATCTCCAGGTTACGCTTATGGGCCTCTTCAACGGCAAATTCCAATGGGTCAAAGCCGGGGTCTTTTCCAAAGGTTCCTGTCAGATAGCGTGACCAAGGTACTATATCCGATTTGTAAAATGCATCTCCCTCTGGACTAACCTGGAAGAAAACAGCATTTAGATTCATATCCACTGCACTGTCTAAAATCTCTACAAGTTCTTCCTTGCTTTTTCTTATTCTTTCCGAAGTATCCGCAATTTTTCTGGTGTCGACGGACGGCCAGTCAAGGTTTACAACAGTGCTAATCCAAGCTCCCCTAAGATGCCTTTTTGCAACCGGTGTCTCGTTGGGTATAAACTTCTGATAGGCGCTCCAAGGCTCCGTTTTTGCGCTATTTAGCGTAAAAGTGCAAACTATTATAAGAAATGACAATAGAATGCAGACAAGTTTTCTGTAATGTTTTTTCATAAGAACTTTTAACCCCCAAAATAAAAAATAATATTTCTCTAATCACAATGTTATGTTTTCATTGAGTAGAAGTCAACCTGAAAATCCTGTTTATTCTGTTTTTCCGTTGCTTCGAAAATATTGCTTTAAAAAGGAGTGCCGCAAAACCAATTAAGTTTGCAGCACTCCTTGCCAGACTAAAACCTCAAATTATCATCCGCACTTTGAATATCCGCAGCTTCTGCACACTACGCAGCCGCCTTCGTGTTCAACCTTTCTGCCGCACTCGGGACAAACCGCAGTATTTCTCTCGTCCATATCATTTTCCAGCTCGGCAACTTTAAAATCCGCTTCGTCTTCCAATGTATCATTTAATTTATGATAGGTATTTGCTGTGGGGCGCTGAAATTTCTGTTCCTCTGTGATAGAAATTTCACCAGCCAAATCCTTTTGCCCATTCTGTATTTTTGCAACTTTTTCTATGAGTCTGCCGATAGCATCCGGACAGGAAAGAACCTTTAAACCCTTCTGCCTTATTGTCGACGGACACCTTATACCTTTGAGCTGCTCAACAATGTATTTGTGGTCAACTCCGGAACGAAGGGCAATAGACACAAGCCTTGCCGTTGCTTCCGACTGGGAAGGACATCCCCCTGCCCGTCCGGTATTTGTAAACACCTCGCAAATACCGTAGTCATCATAATTTACTGTAATGTATAAATTACCGCAACCTATTTTGACCTTCTCGGTAAAACCTGTTGCAATC
Organism: Acetivibrio sp.; assembly: GCF_035371925.1. Taxonomy (NCBI): domain Bacteria; kingdom Bacillati; phylum Bacillota; class Clostridia; order Acetivibrionales; family Acetivibrionaceae; genus Acetivibrio; species Acetivibrio sp. The sequence continues at coordinate 10,546 of NZ_DAORXT010000064.1, forward strand.
TCCGACCTCGGTCTCGGAGCTATGCCCGATACCGACTTGGTTGGCTCTTTGTCTTTGGACTCATTTTCTTCCTTGCCTTTCACTTTTCCGATATTAAGCACCTGCATGTCCCTGCTGCCGTCCCTGTATATTGTTATACCTTTGCAATTTGTCTTGTATGCAAGCCAGAAAGCGTCGGCCACATCTTTGCGGGTTGCTTCGTTTCTCAGATTAACGGTTTTTGACACGGCATTGTCGGTATACTTCTGGAAAGCAGCCTGCATTCTCACATGCCAGTCCGGAGCAATGTCATGGGATGTAACAAACACGTTCTGAACCCTCTCCGGTATTTCGCCAAACCCCTTTATTGAGCCCTTCTTTGCTATCCTTCTCATCAATTCGTCGGAATAAAATCCCTCTTCTTGAGCTGTCTGCTTAAATACCGGATTTACTTCTATCAGTTCGTCATTATCCATTACATTTCTGATGTAAGAAATGGCAAACAACGGCTCAATTCCGCTGGATACGCCTGCAATAATGCTCAATGTACCTGTAGGCGCTATGGTTGTGGTAGTGGCATTTCTCACCCTCACCCCAAGGTTCTTGTAAATGCTCCTGTCATAGTAAGGGAACACGCCTTTCTTTTCTGCCAGCTCCATTGAAGCCTTTCTGGACTCATCCTGTATAAAATGCATTATTTTTTCCGCAAGGTCTATGGAAATTTGAGAATTGTACGGAATATCCAGTTTGCAAAGCATATCTGCCCATCCCATAACTCCCAAGCCTATTTTCCTTGTTCCCCTTGTCATTTCGTCAATTTCGGGCAAAGGATACTTATTTACATCTATCACATTGTCAAGGAAGTGCACTGCCTTCCAAACCGTGCTCCTTAGTTTGAAAAAATCAACTTCCGGCTTTCCTTTAACGTACTTTAACATATTGCTTAAATTGATTGAGCCTAAATTACATGCCTCATAAGGAAGCAACGGCTGCTCTCCGCACGGGTTGGTGCTTTCAATTTCACCTATTTCGGGAGTAACATTGTCCTTATTTAATCTGTCTAAAAAGATTATTCCCGGTTCACCGTTGTTCCACGCCATATCAACAATTAAATCAAATATCTCTTTTGCATTTTGTTTACCGACTACTTTACCAGTATGGGGCTCCACCAAGTTGTAATCCTCATTTTTTTCAACGGCGTTCATAAATTCTTCCGTTATACCCACGCTGATATTAAAGTTTGTAATATCGGAATTGTTCTTTTTGCATGTTATAAAGTCTATGATGTCGGGATGGTCCACACGAAGTATGCCCATATTGGCACCTCTTCTTGTTCCACCCTGTTTTACGGCTTCTGTGGCGGCATTAAACACCTTCATAAAGCTCACAGGACCGCTGGCAACCCCTCCGGTGGAATTTACCGAAGCGCCTTTCGGTCTTAAGCGTGAAAAACTAAAACCGGTGCCTCCACCGCTTTTATGTATAAGAGCAGCATTTTTTATGGTTTCGAATATTCCTTCCATTGTATCTTCTATAGGCAGAACGAAACATGCACTTAATTGTCCCAAAGGTCTTCCTGCATTCATAAGAGTGGGCGAATTCGGCAGAAAATCCAGATTTGCCATCATCTCATAAAATTCCTGCTCAATGTCTTTTAGCTCGTCTTCCGATACATATTCTTTATCGGCGAATGCAACAGCCCTTGCAACTCTCCTGAACATTCCATCTGGATTTTCCAAAAGATTTCCGTTTTCATCTTTTGCAAGATACCTTTTTTCCAGGACTTTAATTGCGTTTTCGGTTAAATTCATTTTATATTAGCCTCCTCACCAATTCACTACATTTTGTGTGATGACTTATAGCATCATACAGTATATTGTATCATTTATCCAATACAAGTCAAGCTGAAAAAATTAATTTTATGAGAAGTTATTCAATGTATAGTTGAGATATTGAAGCAAGAAAAAAGAAAACGGCAAAAAAAGTAGACAGCAAATGAAAACTTCATTTGCCATCTACAATAATAACACAATATTATTTAAATTAAAAGGTTTATTCTTTCAAAAATGCTTCTTCCGAATACGTATTGTTCGCATCCCAGAATATCCATTCTTCGTAGCCGGCATCATAAATAGCCTGAATTTGCTGTCTTACCTGCTCAGGTCCATAAGTCTGGTAGTAGCCCTTGCCAAGCCACGATGCCGTAAAGTCTTGAACGTAAGCCCTTACATCGGCTTTTTTGCCTTCAACCTGTGCGAGTCTGTCCTTGCACTTAGCAAGACTTTGATATACCACTCCATAAGGATCCAGGTCAGGCTTCATAAACTGAACACCGTTAACCTTCTGCCCTACAGCGTAGTGAGAAGGATATACCATAGGCGAAATATAATCTACATCTTTTACTATTGTTTCAAGATATTGTCCAATATCTTCAGTATCTGCAGGGCTCTCCAGTATTATTCCGAATACGTCCGCGGACAGAACAACGCCCGGAAGCTGCTCTCTGGCATAAGCCAAAAACTCGTTTATTACTTCGTACTTTTCCTTGCCGCCGGTATTAAAGGCCATAGACTTTTTACTTCCGTCGTTGGGAAATCTGATATAGTCAAACTGGATTTCGTCAAAACCTTTTTCAACCGCTTCCTTGGCTATCTCAATCAAATAAGGCCATGAATCCTTGTTATAGGGGTCCAGCCATGTAAGATTGTGATTGTCGCGCCATGAGCCTCCGTTGACACTTTTTACCGCCAACTCCGGCTTCTTGGAAGATAAAACAGGGTCCTTGAAGCAGACCAATCTTCCGATAACATGAATATTATTATCATGAAATGCTTTTAATACTTTGTCAGCATTGTACTTACTCTTCCATCCGCCAATCTCTCTTACAGCCGGTATATTCGATTCATAACCGACATATCCGTCGTCATCCTTGATGTCTACAACATAGGCATTAATTTCCGTACTGTTTGCAAGATCAATATAATGCTGAACCCTATCATCACTTCCCACAGTCCATCCTGTAAGATACAATGCTTTTACCTTGATATCCTTCTTTGCAGGTTGAGCATCTTCACCGGAATTATTGGGCTCCGGGCTTGCTTCTTCATTCGGTTCCGAAGGATTTGGAACATCGCTGTCCGTATTGCCTTCATTGTTTGCCTGTCCGTTGTCGGTTCCTTCCGCTGTAGGTACAGGATTGTTTACTTCAACATCCGTACCCTTGCATGCCGTAAAAGAAAAAACAAATACCAAGACAAATAAAACTACTAAAAAATTCCTTAACCTAAAAGCTAGTTGTGCATTTTTGGCTGACATATTGACCCCCCGTTGTGATTTTTGTTTTTGGTTTGTTTTGTTCGGATATAATTATGCTATTATTAGATTATAACATAAATATATCTGTTGTCATTATCAAATAAATACCATATAAAATTTTTGCAAGGATATTGTGTTTTTGTATGGGTTATTTCATTTGGTACATATTCAATAATACTATTAAGACGTAAAAATAACAATAAAAGTTTTATTTATTATAAAATTATTCTTTGGCAAATGCTGACTGTGTGTACGTATTTGCCGCATTCCAGAATATCCATTCTTCATACCCGGCATCATAGACCGCCTTTATTTGCTGCCTTACCTGTTCAGGTCCGTAATGCTGGTAATAGCCTTTGGGAAGATATGAAGCCGTAAAGTCCTGAAGATAGGGTCTTACTTTTGCTCTGTATCCCTCCACCTTTGATATTCTGTTCTTTGTTTTTAAAAGAACATTATAGACAACTTCATACGGCTTTAAATCCGGTGCCGTAAAAAGTATGCCGTTAATGGACTGTCCCTGCCCGTTTCCCATCATTCCCCGGGATGCATTGGCATAATGGGAAGGATATATCATAGGGGATATATAGTCCACATCCATTCCCACCCTTTCCAAAACCTGTCCTATGCCTTCCGTGTCACCGGGAGTCTCACAAACAATGGCAAATATATCTGCCGAAACCGGTACACCCATTTTATTCAATTCATTTGTTGCCTCCCGAAGAAAACTTGAAATTGCATCAGCCTTGGGCATGGGATTTTCTCCGTAATCAACTTCATTTTTCCCTGCTGTGGGAAACCTTACATAGTCAAACTGAATTTCGTCAAAGCCTTTTTTTACTGCCTCCTTTGCTATATCAATATTGTATTTCCAAACCTCCTTGTTATAAGGGTTTGTCCATGCTATACTTCCGTTTTCCCTCCATATCGACCCATCCTTGCGTTTTATAGCCAAATCCACCCTCTTTCCAGCCAAATGATTATCCCTGAAACATACAATTCTTCCAATTACATATATATTGTTGTCATGCAGAAGCTTTATTACTTCATCGACATTGTACAACTCATGATATGCACCGATTTTCTTTACACTTTCCACATCGGAAGCATAATTAACTTTTCCGTCCTCTTTTACATCCAGGACCACTGCGTTGAGCTCCGTTGTATTGATAAGATTTACAAGGTTCTCCAAAAATTTTTTGTTTCCTGCAGAAGTCCCGGTAATATACAATCCTTTTACTTTTACTGCTTTTTTCTGAGGCACCGGAGTGGGCAGACTTTCTTCATTGCCGCTATTTTCAGTGTTGCTGTTTTCGTTGCTTTTATTTTCATTTGTCAAAGAGTGCTTTATCTGAATATTTTGATTGTTTTTCCCGTTTTCTTGGTTTAGACTGTCGCTGTAATATATAAATGCATAAGTTGCTGTAAAAACAAGCAAAAAAACAACTATAGCCATCAATAAGCGTCTGTTCTTAAGCATTCTTTTTGTCCCATCCCATTCACTAATATTTTGTTATATTATTTGCTTGGCATGGGCATGTTTAAACATGAAAACTTTGAAAACAAGCTGCTAACATTTACTTCATTCTTTGTTTTTACAGCATAATCTCAAGCCGAATCAATCTTCCCAGTACATTCAAATCCTTTCTATATATTGTATCCGTTATCAATCTTCCGCTATTGCTGACAAGCAATATTTTCCCGTTTCCGATGTCTTTTATCTGTCTTACCGTCCTCTTTCCTTTATAATCAACAAAATAAATTCCATCCTTTTCAATGTCACGGGTACTGTAAACCAAGGCAATATCGTCCTTGATTATCCTAAAACCGGACATATCGTTATCTTCAATAATCAGGTAGAACACCTTGTCTTTCGGAAAGCCTTCAACTTTGTTGTGTATTATGGGAAGCTGCCTTGTATCAACCGCTTTGTCCATTTTATATCGATATACAGGTACCGTCATAAGAATTCCCGAGAGGGCATCATTCCATATATCCTGTACAGGCTTTTCAACAACCTTCACCACATTTTCGTCCGGTTCCGGCTTGTTTTGATCAGCTTCATATAGATCCAGTTTTACCACTTCGCCACGCAATACTCTGGAAAACTTTTTTACAAGTTCTTCATTTAGTATCCTCCTGCCCGATTCCACATCCACAATAAATCCTTCAGAAACACCTACCAATTTGGCAAGCTGCTTTTGAGTAATTCCAAGTTCCTTACGCAGTCTTGCAATCTCCGAGCCCAATCTGTTCATATACTTTTCACCTTTTCCCATGTATATATGATTTTAATAGTTTGCGTTGAAGTAATGCCACATAATTAAGATACTATAATATTCCATCCTTCGCAAGTTGCAATAATACAATCCAATTTTTCCTAGCTTATACTGTTTTAAGTCAGAAATTTATTTCTTTCTACGAATGTATATTTCAGATATATAACAAAATTCATACTCAATGCTTCTTTACAAATACTTTCACCATAAATACTTGCACCCTTTTAAACCCAACCGCTGCATGTTGTATCAACTCCATACGAAGCAATAATTGATTATTAATTATTAATAAAATTTATATATTGGAGCATTCCTATAAAGAAGCAAAATGACCTTTGAAAAAATAGATGCCTGAC
>NZ_DAORXT010000065.1:0-16371 GCF_035371925.1 Acetivibrio sp.
CTTTTGCTATGTGCATTAATTTTTTATCAGCTTTCCAACATTTATATCTCAGTCACAGTCAAGCTTTTAATCAATGAGTCCTTTGAAAAGCGAAACCTTATATAGGTGTCTTCCGATTTGTAATCCGACGGAATCTCAATATTTGCAGAATACGTTCCTTCTGATATCCTTTCAAGCTGCACAAAATCTCCATGAAATCCGGGAATATAATACAGTACTTTTGCAGCATCCTCCCGGTTGTCAATTATCAATTCAATTTTATATTTCTTACCACCCTCAAAGCCAATATTTCTTGTCTGAAAAGAGCCTGGAGTATTGTCCCTAATATTATTGACCAATATATTTCCTTCATTTACACTTACCTCTACTCTCTCCCTTTGAATAATCTTCCACTGATCCGGTACGTTATCCGAGTTGATATCCATTTCATTAATGCTTAAAAATTTTATTTTATCTATTTGTTCCAAATCCAAATTCTCGAAATTCTCTTTTATATAAGCCAGCTTTTCTAAATATCCCATTGTCTTTTCACTAAATACAAAAGGATTCATATTTCTTTCATTTTTCTTTTTCGCTTTGTTAATAGTTTCAAATGCCAAGTCTAAATGTTTTTTGGCACTGTCAAAATCGCCGTTTTTCAAATATGCAAGCACAAGCTGATAGTGCATATTCATCTTAAGCTGCCAAGTTTCTTCATAAAACGGCATTAACTCAACAGCCCTGTCTAAAAGTTCAGTTCCTTCGTCAAACATGGACATTTTCATATATACTATGGCGCCATTCTCTATTGTTTGAGCATTATATCTATCCACTTTTTTCGCGCTTTCCACCAATTCCTTTGCAGTTTCAAAATCTTCTTTTGTGATACTTTCTCCTGACAATAGCATGTCTGCATGCTTTATTTTATAATCGGCATTAAATGTATCCAATAATTCTGCATTTTTTATATACTTTAGCGCATCGTCCTTGTTGCCTTCCTCCAACGACTTTCGATATTTGCCTTCAAAATTTGCTGCAGTTGCAAACAATATCGGAATTATCATAATCACAAAAGATAAAACCACCATTACTATAGGATTGACATTAAATGATTTTAAATTGCTTAGTTTTTGAAGCAAACCTGTTTTTTTCACGGTTTCTTCATTCTTTTTGGCAACAGCAGGTCTATTGTGTCTGTATCCCGAATTAAACAATGCTATTAGTGTCCACAGCAGTAAAAATACTGATGATAATGATAAATCAAAATCCAGGCATGAGTGCAAAAACATTCCGCCTATAGACGCAAATAGTGTTCCCTGCAGTAACCTGTAGTTTATATCCTCTTCTTTTTTATATTTATATTCTGAAGCATACTGTACAACAATTGATAATAACAGCATTATCAAAATTATCAATCCAAGTATGCCGGTCTCTACCGCAACTTGCAGAAAATACGCATGGGTTTGTGTGGACCAGTACAAGTACGACTGATATCCAAAAACAAGTACCGACCATGCTCCTCCTCCGGCTCCAGTAAACCAATTGTCCTTAAATATTTCAAATGCGTCATTTAAATATATTTGCCGTTGAATAAAACTTCTTGACAACATTAGATTCTGAAATCTTGACGCTACAGAATCGGGTACAAACCTGTATCGGAGCTTGATGTTTCGTATACTTTTACCTGTTTTACCGTCAACAATTTTTGCATTGTCTATAGATACTTTTGATTTCTCCGAATTATTGGTAATTTTGATATCAACCAATGAACCGTCTTTCGGTACTGTAAACGGGATTTCCAGTACGCCTGCGTTCTTTTCATTAACCTCTGTAAGCTTTGTATCTCCTCCAAACATAATATTCTTTTTATTCCGGCTATTAACAGACACCGTTATTGAATTCTCAGTGTCACTATTCATATATGATACATCAAACAACAGTCTGTATTCTTTTCCCGGCTTCAACTCAATACTCTTCTGAAAATAATGTCCTGATTCTCTTTCCTGGTTATTGATTTCAAGTTCCAACTCTTTTGGGATATTTATAATTATTAACAATGCAATAAACACTGCAGCAGCAGGAATAATCAAGAAATATGGATTTATCTTTAGCCTTGAAGCTATCTTGAACTTAAGCTTAAATAAATACTCCACTGCCACCGTTAAAATCAAAGCCATTGCCATCCCTAGTATTATTCCCAACCAGAGGCTTGAATTGCTTCTACCTGACAGAGGCGAAAACAATACCGGTATTATACCTGAAAGAGCTGCGCAGAACATCATTATAAATGCTCTTAACTTTGTCCCTTTTGGAATCATTATAAGATACAATATAAACATAATGGACATCAATATCATTACACCACGGCTCAATGTCAAAATTATAGTAGTTGTAATGATACAGTTGCATATTCCTGCAAGCACTCTTTGCCAAACTTTTGGTGATATTATGGATATGGCTACAGTTACGAAAAACACTGCCATTAGATATGCAGCCAATGCATTAGGGTATTGGATTGTCGAATGAATACGTCCTTCAACATAAAGACCAAAAAATTGAACCGGTATATTGAGAAAATCAAACGCCTTATTCAGTAAATCGGTCAATCCGCCCCCGGCCGCACCGTCGAGCCCGACAATGCATAATCCCATTGATGCTGCAATAACGGTCCATAATACTTTAAGTCTATTTTTCATTGTTGACGCAAGGTCAGTAATCATAAAAAACACAGCAAAATACATACAATACTTGAGCCATTCCGAAATTGCAAGCCTTGTACTGGCAGAACCCAATATCGATATGAAATAAATTAGCACAAGCCCCAGCGAACAATACTCAATTGGAGTCAATATGAATTTCTTATTGTTCTCTATATACTTCAATATCCAAAATAAAGCAAAACTAACCAATACAAATATTTCTGCAGGCAGCTGCTCTGCTTCAAAATACAGTCCCCTTACAAAGGGTGAATAGAATATCACAATTAAATTTAATGCTAATATCAGCATTCTAAATATCCTATATTTATTCTCTTCTTTTGCCTCTCTTACAGTTCTTCTATTTTTATCTTTTTTTGAACCGCTGTTTCCTGTCCCCATCATTACCACCTTTGTGCCAATTGATTTTTTAAAGCTGTTTAGTCTAATGTTGCTAAATATGTGCGTTTTTTTGCTTGTCCCTTAATAAATATTCTTTCATGAATACTATGGAAAAGCTGATTGCAATCCCCACTACCGCTGCAATAGCCACATTAAATACCTTCCTTGGTGATACTGGCTTAACAGGCGGAATTGCTTCAGATACTATTACCACGTTTGACTTGCCAATATCTGCTGATTCCATAATCATAGACTCTTTATATTTTCGCTGATATGCATTATATGTTTCCTTTGACAAATCAATCTCCATTTTTAGCATGTCATATTTATACTGCTTATCTGCATATTCAGTCTGTAAATTTTCAATTTCCTTTTGACTTTCCTGAATAACTTGTTCTATATTCACTCTTTGGGCCTCAAGATTTGACAGCTTAACCTCCAATTCGTTAATCATGTTTGACAATTCAACATATATCATGTTTATTTGCTCTGCTGACATTTTTATTTTTGCAAGGTCTTCTGAGGCAAGTCCGGTTTTTTCCTTCATCATCTTCGATAAAAGCTCGTCAGATAAAAGTGCTCTGTCTGTGATTAGTTTTTGCGGTGTTTTACCTATCAAATTTTTTGCAGTATTCAGTGATGCTCTCGTCGCATTCTCATCAATCCGTATTTGGCCCAGCTGAGTTTTATATTCTATAACTTTTCCAGTTTTGAATCCAATTCCATCTTAACTTCTTCAGGACTTCTAGATTGTGACAGGAAGTTTTTATACTCTTCCAATAGATTCTCCATATTTTCTCTTTCTTTTTGCATCTGACTCTCAATAAACTCTACCGAGTTTTCAGCCTGTTTTTGATTTGATTCAGACACAAATTTTGCAAACCTGTCGCTAACCAAATTTGCTATTTTCGCCGCAGTTTCAGGATTTTCATCGGCTACTTTTATCGTAATCAGATTTGTATTTTTTATTTCATCTACGGTTATTTTTGACGCTATTTTATTTAAGGGGATATCTTTCAAATTCATTTCATTACGAACATATTCCAGTATCTCAGTAGCCTTTACTTGTTCTTTGTAGCTGTCAACAGACGTTTCCAAGTACTGATATATCGCATCGACTAAAGGCTTAAAATTGTTGGCATCAGCATCATGTGCCTGTGTCAATGCTTGTATCTCACTTTTCGTAGGAGAAATCATCAGCATCGTTTGTGCCTCATAAACAGGTTGTATAATAAATAAATTCATTACTACGCTACCAAGTATGCAAATTGCGGTTACTGCTGCTATAACGAATTTACCCTTAATAACTATTTCAATTAATTCTTTCAGGCTTAACTCTTCCATTTATTATGCCCTCCATCTTTGGTTTCCTCATGGAATATTTGCCCATGATTATCCCCTAAGCAGAAATTTAATAATGAAGGAGCAATGCCATTTTGCAGTACTCCTCTTAAAATTAGTTATTTCTTAAGTTTAAACCATTACCATTGTATATAATTAATGTGTTAATGTCAATTAGAAATATAAGGTCCTCCGTCAACTGTAACACGCCTTGATTTTCAAGCGGCCTCTTCAGTAATTATTTAAACTGCATTTTACTGGTGAGCCTGGGCCATCTCCGCTAGATGCATATAATAATAGAAGGGCTTCCCATAGGGGAAGCCCATTTTTGCACTTAGAAGTAGAATTAATTATTTTGTAGCTTTTGTAACTGTTATTTCTTTATTTTCGAACTTGTTAAGTGCATTACCTGCGTCGTCTGTGATATATTTCACAGATTCCTTAGTTGACACTTTAAGCTTCAAGCTATCTTTCTTAACTTTGTCTTTAGCGTAGTCACCCTTGAGAGTAACTGTAATTTCTTTACCACTTACTGTTGCATCATAATCAATACCAGCTTCAAGAGTCTTTCCACCGTCTTTGATTACGATGTCAGTTGCACCCAATCCTGATACGAACTTAACGTTTTCATCGAATTTCAACTTGAATGTGCATTCTCCCAAATCTTCAAAGAAGTTTTCTTTCAGGAGGCTTGGTGCATACTTATCTATAAAGTTGGTTGTACCTACAGTCAGAATCTCACCAGTATCAGATTCAACGTTTGCTACAACTTCCAATTCATAGCCTGATACATCGCTTGGATCAGCAGGGAGTACAGCATTATTGTTTGGAAGAACAGCCTTAATTATTGTTTTACCGTCTTTGTAGCTGATTCCAGTTACTTTTGCAAGTTTAACCCACTCACTGCTATCCTTTTTCACTTCAAAGTCTGCAGCATCAATTGTCTTCTGAACAAGTACTTTGTCAACTTCTATTTCAATTTCTGTCTTTGAGATAACTCTAACTTCTGTTACTTCAGGTGCTTCTTCTTTAGCCACTGTCTTTGGTACTATATCAAATGCACCTATAGCATTACCGGATGCATCTTCGACATTAGCTACCAATACAGTGATTGCTGCATCAAAGGTTACAGAGTTGTCAACAGTTATTTTTACTTTGTCTTTGTTTGAACCAAACATTTCAATTTTCTTAATTTCTATATCAGTGCTACCCTTTTTGATTTTGTAGTTTTCCTTTTTCAGCACTGAACCGTTACCACTTGTTGACATAGCCTCACTGAATGTTACATAGATGAACTTGCCGTCTGAACCCTTGTCAACATATGTTGCTCCTTGAACTGATGGAGCTGTCTTGTCAGTAATTACAAACTCAAGAGTAATTGCTTTCATTTCGTTTTCAGAAACTGAAGTGTCTTTTATACCCTTAACGTCTATTGTATATTTTCCGCCTTCAAGCTTCTCGTCAAAAGTAATTACTGCTTTTGTGTCTGCACTCTTATAGTCGATATCAGAAATAGCTGTTTCTATTTCTTTTCCGTCTTTCTTAACTACATAGTTGTCTTTGTTTTCTGCTTGGCTCTCATTTACATCTTCACTGAATATAACTTCAATCTTGTCTTCAGCTTCAACATTTATAGCTTTTACTGTAGGAGCTTCATTATCAGCAGTTATTGTAGCAGTAAGCTTTATGTCTGACTCAAGCTTGTTGCCCCATGCATCTACTACAGCAGCATCGTCTACTTCTTTAAGAATTGTTACAGTAACATTTCCTTCCGGAAGCAGATATACATTCTCGTTGTTAGGGTTCTTGTCTTTTGAGAAGTACAAAGTATAAACTTTATTATCTGAAGTTTCAACTAAAGTTGGCTTCCATGAAGAATATGTGTGGTAGAAGTAATCTCTTGTAAGAGCTGCATCATCACCTGAGAATCCTTTTCTTGTAGCAGGCTCGTTGAACTCGATTACTACCTTGTTCTGTGTTGCTTCTTTTATTTTAGCAGTTGGAGAAGTTGTATCCTTTGTATACTCCAAGTCAAAGGTTTTTGTTCTCATTACATTTTTTGCGTAGTCCCTGTAGCCTTTAACTCTTACTTTGTAAGTTCCTTCGCTCAATGAGCTTACGCCCAATTCAACAGTTAATGTTCTGCCGTTATCTGATAATGATTTTGAGCTTACATAGTAAGTTCCATCATTAACAATAACATCTGCATCGGGATCATCTTGAACAGGTTCTGAGAAAATAATTTCAAATTTGTCAGGACCTATCAAAGTTATATCTGTAGCTTCAGGAACTTCATAGTCAACCGGTACTATTTTCTTAGTAACATTTTCTTTCAAGCCAGTAGCTGCCTTGATTGTTACTTCAATTTCTTCTTCAGCTTTCAGAGTTCCGTCAACTGTCAAAGTAACTGTAGTCTTGTCATCTGATACTGAAACTAATTTTGGCTGTTTGCCATCGATTTCGTAGCTAGTCTTTTCGCTAGCCTTGTCAGCTGCTTCACCGTTGAATTCAACTACAACTTCTCTGAGGTTTGTAGCTTTAACATCCAATACTTGAAGCTCTTCAGGTGTTACTATCACTTTAACAGTAGCTTTTGCATCTCTGTATGCCAAACCGCTGGCACCTTTGATAGTACCTTCGATTTCCTGTTCTCCAACTTCTGAAGTATCAACTGTTGGCCAAACAACTGCAAGCTTTTCAGTTGTGTCATCATCATATACTACTTCTACTTCTGCTGGAAGTTCAGGTGTTTTACCTACTTGAACTTTAACAGCATCCAAAGCTTTTACTTCTTTGATGGATTTCAAAAGAACTCCGAGTTCTATTGCAAGTTCTTTGGAAACATTTCCGTTTTCTACGAGAACTTCAATAACAGTCTTTCCGCTTTCTTTGTATACAGCCTGTAAAGCTGAGTAAGCTATACCTACCATTGAGTCTCTGTTTATTCCTTCTTTGCTGTTGAAGATCTTCGCTTGTTCTTCAGTCAAACCGCCAAACTCTTGCAATTTGTATGCAGCTTGGTCAAATACGAAGTCTCCGTCATATCCCAACTGTTGAAGGATTAATGAAGCGAAAGCCAAACCGTTAAGATCGGCATTTGGACCAAATGTTCCGTCCGGATAACCTTTTACATATCCTTTTTCTACTGCATATGCTACTTGTCTTTGTGCCCAATCTGCAATGTCAGCTGCATCTGAGAATTTAGCAGCAAGTTTTGCAGCAGCATCTGCCATTGGTATTTCCAATGCTTCTTCTTCCTGACCGAACAGTCTGAGGAGCATAACTACTCCAGTCTGTCTGTCAAGCTTACCTTCCAAGTTTGGCACATAATCATCTACTGATGTGCCTTTGTACAAGCCGAGCTTATACAAAATTTCTGCTTCTTTTTCATAGCTGAATGAATCAGCAAATGCAGGCACCAAGAAAGTTGAAACCATAGAGATTACAACTAATACTGCCAGCAATTTTTTGAGATTCTTCATACTCTCAAATCCTCCTTGTAAGTTTTTTTTGGGAAGCAGGCTTGAATATTGAAGCCAGGCTACGCCTTATCCCTTTTGTTTCTTAACCTGACCTATCTTGCTTTTTGTTCAAGACTGGCGCACATAACCTATCTTGAATTTCAAACTTATTATACCATTGGCCTATTGGTGAGTCAACAACCTGAATTTAAGTGTAAAGAAATTGTAACAGAATTGAAACAAACTGTTTTGTTGGATTAGATAAGTAAATTCAGTAGTTTCAACGATTCTTATTATACTATAGAATGGCTGGAAATACAATTCTATTAATTGATTTTTTTGGGAAATGATTTTTGAATGACATTTAAAAAGCCGGTATTCACCGGCTTTTGCTACGCTTTAAGGCAATACTATTTGCTTGTGAGGTTCCTTTCTGCCATTTCTATAGCCTTTTTGACTATATTACCGCAGTCCCTTGAACTAACTGAGCCCCAACCTTCCTTTGCAACTGTGTTGTATACACCAAGCTCCTTTGCAATTTCGGTTTTGAGCTCCTCTGACATTATACCTCTGTTTCTGCTCATTGTATTTGCCTCCTTTTTGCATTAGCTTATTAGACCAATGCCAAAAATTTTGCGTACATAATTATTATCTTCATTTTTAATCAATTAATATGATGTAATTTTTTCAACCGCTTACTTCAATCTCAATATTTTTTGTCAGCATATGATTTCACATAATTTCGGCACATCTTTTATTCTGATTTTGGTTACCGATTTTCCCTTATGTTAATATACTATAATAAGCGCCATACCAATTGAATTTGCCATAAAAATGGCTGTATTATATTAAGTGATAAAGTCAGGGTGATCATTATGTCATTTTCCACAAGAGAATTATTCGCGCGACTTATTAAATGTGAAGCCGGCGGAGAAGGAATAGACGGCATGAAAGCAGTTGCGACTGTTGTTATGAACCGTGTGCATGCTGCATACGGAGAATATTTGCGAACCGGTCAGGGGGACCTTCGAAAAGTTATATTCCAGCCCCGCCAATTCACATGTGTAATGGGCACAGTTTACGGTGAAGTAAACCCCCAGACAATTTGGTCGAATCCTCCCGAGCAAATTCACTATGATGTTGCCGACTGGGCACTGTCTGGAAACAAGCTTCCCGGCATTGGCGAATGCCTTTGGTATTACAATCCTTTTAGCCCGGCATGCAGCAACATTTTCCCACCAAGCGGCACAGGACAATTTGTAACCCGTGTCAATCAACACTGTTTTTACAGACCGACCGAATTATACGCACAAACTTAAAACCGATATCAATTAAAATTTTTTCATTACGGAGGGAAATTCTATGTCCAATTATTTCAGTCCGAACAACTGTCATGCTTTTTACAGCAATTTAAAGCGGCAAATGACTCCTAACCAGTTTTCTCCGGCCGGTATGCCCGCATCCACGCCTTTAACTGCCATGCCGCCTATGCCTACAGGCTATCCAACCGGTCCGGCGTACAGCCAGCCCACACCGGTAACCATGGCACCTCAGCAGACTCCCATCTCAGAACAGGAGCCTGAAACCATACAAAACGTTGCCTATACCCAAGGGTACCTCAAGCAACATATAGGTGCAAGAGTAAAGATTGAGTTTCTTCTTGGTACCAACATGCTGGTGGACAGGGAAGGTACTTTGATTGATGTGGGCACAAGCTATGTTGTAATAAGAGAAGTCGATACGGACGATTTGCTGCTTGCCGATTTATACTCTATCAAATTCGTTCGTTTCTATTATTAATTGATACTGCCATAATTAATTCTATTTTAATATATAGAAAATTATAATTTATGTACGAGCTTCGAAGAATAAAATTTGAGATGACACCGGTTTGTGTCATCTCAACGTATCCTCTGTTTTTAGATTCTAAAAGGTTTTGCCGGCTTTGATATTTCACACAATGCCTCCGAGGCCTCCATCTCAAGCCTTGTATCCGAAGCTATGTCTCCTAACGAAAGCATTCCGACAATTTGATTGTTTTCAACCACCGGAACCCTTCTAATCTGCTGATTTGCCATAAGCTTCGTAACTTCATCCACATCCATCTCCGGTGATACAGTCGTGACCTGTGAAGTCATAACATCCTGTACTTTTGTGTCCTTGGGAATTTTACCGTGGGCAACATTTCTAACTACAATATCCCTGTCGGTTACTATTCCCACTACTCCCTGGTCATAAACAGGAATAGAACCCACATTGTGCTTCTGCATAAGTTGCGCAGCCTCAACTACACTGGTATCGGGAGCAACGTATGCCACACTTTTGGTCATTTTATCTTTAACCTTCAAAGTTATCATCTCCTTATTTGATTTTCAATTTTATTTTCCCCCCGCAACTCTTTTTCATAAATGAAAATATAGACAACCCAATATATTTGCAAATCCGTCAATTTCAAAAGTCCATCGCCATAGTTTATATATTCCTGTAATCGAATTAATATCCGTTCCATCCATCATTTACTTTTTATAATCCAACTGTTTCTTATTTATAATATGTCCATGAGATGATATAATTAAAATTAATCACATCGTTTGAATTCTCAAGCTTAAATTTCCAAAATTACTGGCAAGGGATTGATTTTAGTGCATCAAATACGTAGCCGCAAAATTTTTATAATAATCACTCTGGCACTTTTTCTGTTATTTGTTCATTTCGGACATATTTATGTCTTTCTTTTCAAAACTTTTTACAATAAATCAGGCTTAAATATTTACCTTGACCTTATAAACAGCCAGGTGCATACCGTTTCGTCAGAACCGTCAAACAAAGTGTATTTAAAAGCTGTAGTTAAAGATGCAAATGGAAATCTTATCCCTAATATTGAGGTTAATTTTAAGACTGCAAACGATATGGGTACCATGCAGCCCCAAAAAACCACAACCAACAGAGAGGGTGAATGTTTTACCTCTTATGTCCCCGAGCACTATTATAATACGGACCTTGGGGCAAATCCCCAGTCAATTCAAATCATTGCCTCAATTTCCGGCACTGATATAAACTCAACGGTAAGCCTGAACCTCGTTCCGGTACCCATAGTTTTTGTACATGGGTACAGGGAAACCGCAGATGTTTTTGACAATTTAAATGAATTTATTTCATCAAAGGGATATAGCTGTACCTCTATAGACTACGACTCTACTCTCGGAATAGAATATGGTGCCAAGGAACTGGAGCTGTTTTTGCAAAAGCAAAAGCAGGAATTCTTAAGCCAAGGAGTTCTTGTGAACAAATTCGATTTAATTGTCCACAGTATGGGGGGGCTTGTGGCAAGGTACTATTCGGGAAGTAAAAATTACCTTAAAAATGATGATATCAACAAAATAATCTTTCTTTCCGTGCCCCATAAGGGATCTGTTCTGGCATCAATAGGGGAAGAGTATTTTAACGACAAGTCAATCAAAGAACTGGTTCCGGACAACGAATTGTTTGTGAGTATATTTCCCCACACAATTAACGGCGGGCTGAACAACTCAATTCAAATTGGAAATCTTTTAAGTCAGTACGATGAAGTGGTTACTGGTGAAAGTGCCAGCCTTGACAAATGGGGAATCAAAACCGAAATATTCAATGTTGGCGACAACAATTTTACTGTGAATAACCTCTTAAGCGGAAATATTCTGGATGCCCCGAATCATAAAGGCATATTGAACAATAACATGGTCTTTAACCGCATTGTTGAAATGCTAAATACCGATATGCCCTATCCTGCGGTCATAAATAAATAATAA
Source organism: Acetivibrio sp. (assembly GCF_035371925.1). Classification (NCBI taxonomy): domain Bacteria; kingdom Bacillati; phylum Bacillota; class Clostridia; order Acetivibrionales; family Acetivibrionaceae; genus Acetivibrio; species Acetivibrio sp. The sequence goes on from NZ_DAORXT010000065.1 coordinate 11,668, forward strand.
GCAAAAAATTTTTTCCACGTAAATCACAATAGATATCCACAAAGCTGTGGATATCTATTAAAAAATCCCCATCTTAAAACCCTTGTCTCATGCGGTTTTCACAATTTGTGCACAACCCCGATGAACAATATGTGAATTAATTGTGGATATGTTTTTGTTTTATCCACAAGTCGTCATTACATCCTAACTTTATTATTAATTTTGCAAAGCTCTTTTTATTATAAGAAAAATAATGAGTTTAACTGAATTTCATGCTAATATCAAAAGCTTTTACCGAATGGGTAAGGCCGCCTACAGATATGATATCCACACCTGTACAAGCGATATCATATATCGTATCGGCATTTACATTGCCCGACGCTTCCGTAATAGCCCTTCCGTTAATAACTTTAACAGCCTCTTTCATTTCGTTAAGTCCCATATTATCGAGCATTATTATATCGGCCTTTGCCTCTAAAGCTTCAAGAACCTCCTCAATACTTTCAGTCTCAACCTCAATCTTCATGGTGTGAGGAATTCTTTCTCTCACAAGATAAATTGCCTGTTTGATTCCGCCTGCCGCTTTAATATGATTATCCTTTATCAAAACACCGTCGGAAAGACAATACCTGTGGTTATATCCTCCTCCAACCCGAACAGCATACTTTTCCAGTATGCGAAGTCCTGGCGTTGTCTTTCTTGTATCCACAAGCTTTGCAGGCAAATCCTTGATTTTATCCGCAAGCTGCCTTGTTTTTGTTGCAATGCCCGACAGCCTTTGAAGAAGGTTTAGCGCTGTTCTTTCACCCTTTAAAAGAGCTCTGGTATTGCCTTTGATTTTAGCGATTATATCGCCGCGTTTTACTGCCTGTCCGTCCTCTACCATCTTTTCAAAGACAATTTTGTCGTCCAGCATTAAGAAAACCTTTTTTGCAACATCTAATCCGGCTATCACTCCTTCATCCTTTGAAATCAATACAGCTTCAGATTCCGATGTTTCATCAATAATACTGTCGGTTGTAATATCTCCTGAAGGAATATCTTCCCTCAATGCATTCATAATGATTCTGTCTATGTCCGAAATATACTGCATATTTTTACCCCTTCCCCATTAGTATGTACTAAAATTTTCTTTTTATTATGTTTCTTTTCCAATTTTCATCATCCGTTTTTTGGTAATCCAATCTAAAATGTGCCCCTCGACTTTCTTTGCGTTCCAAAGCCGATTCAATTACAAGCTTTGAAATTAGAACGATGTTTTGAATCTCAAAGTCGCTGACACTGGTATTTTTCATGCCCTTTATAAGCTCGTAGTATTCATCCACCTTTTTCTTTGCCTTTTCAAGGCCTTCCTTTTCTCTTACAATCCCAACATACTGGGTCATTGTTTCCTGAATGTCCTTTTTGATTTTATTTACATCAATATTTTTTTCCACTCTGTTTGACTTAGCTTTAACACTGACTTTTTGAGGTACATTTTGGCTATTTTCAATTATATTCTCCACTTCTTTTCCTATCTTATGCCCAAACACCAAACCCTCAAGAAGTGAATTGCTAGCCAGTCTGTTTGCTCCATGTATTCCATTGCATGCAACCTCACCGCACGCATAAAAGCCCTTTATATTCGTACGTCCAAACACATCCGTCCTTATTCCGCCCATACAGTAGTGCTCAGCCGGGGCAACAGGAATATAATCTTTGGATATATCTATCCCATAGCTCAAGCATGTCTTGTAAATATTCGGAAACCTTTGTTCTAAATATTCCTTATCCTTAAATGTAATATCCAAATAAACATGTGTAGAATTTGTCTCATTCATTTCATGAAAAATCGACCTTGAAACTATATCCCTCGGTGCCAGTTCTTTCATCTCATGGTATTTAGGCATAAACCTTTCACCATTAATATTTCTTAATATAGCTCCTTCTCCTCTTACCGCTTCAGATATGAGAAAGCTTTTATTCTCCGGATGAAAAAGAACTGTGGGATGAAATTGGACAAACTCCAAATCCATGAGCTCCGCACCTGCTCTATAAGCAAGACCTGCTCCATCGCCGGTTGCCACCTCAGGATTTGTTGTATTTGAATATAATTGTCCAAATCCTCCTGTAGCACATACCACAACATTAGCCCTGTAAAATATATAGGAAGAGCTGTCTTCATCATAGGCCAATACGCCTTTGCACACATTATCTTCTGTGATTAAATCTAACGCTGCAACTCGTTCCTTTATTTTGACGTTCTCCCTTGTCCTCACTACCGATATGAGCTTGTCGCAGACTTCTTTGCCCGTTGTGTCTCCGGCATGTATGATCCTGTTTTTGCTGTGAGCCCCCTCCCTTGTGAGAGAAAGCTCATCTTTGCTTTTTCTGTCAAAATTTACTCCAAACTTGCATAAAGTCTCGATGTTTGCCGCAGCTTCATTAACCAAAACCCATACACTTTTCTCGTCACACAAACCTGCTCCGGCATAAATTGTATCCTTGAAATGCAATTCAGGCGAATCCCCTTTGTCAAGGGAAACAGCTATCCCCCCTTGGGCAAGAACCGAATTGCTTATTTCAATAGTTTCCTTGGTCAGTATCACAACATCATATTTTTCAGGTATCTCAAGTGCAGTGTAAACTCCTGCTATACCGCTGCCTATAATAACCACATCATGGTGCTCTGTAAGTATCTCATCCGTGTCAAAATCCACCAAATATCTATTCCCATCCAAAATTTGTTACTCCTCCTCTAACAATTCCATCTGTTTTTTATCACAACAAAAGCTCCGGATAACCATACCCAGCAACCTCGGAGCCTTGAATTCAGCTAATAAAATAGATATAAATCAGCCAATTTGAATCATTCTATCCAGGGCTTTTTTGGCATTTAATCTTATATCCTCGTCAAGTTTTATTTCATACTTCATTTCATTTAATGCATTGTACACACTTTCCAAGGTGGTTTTTTTCATATTCGGGCATATCAATCCTTGAGAGAGCAGATAGAAGGTTTTGTTCGGATTGTCCTTCTTAAGCTTGTACACAACTCCCATTTCAGTGCCTATGATAAACTTTGAATGGCCGGATTCTTTGGCAAAGTCAATTATCTGCTTGGTACTTCCCACAAAGTCCGCCTCTTCCCAAACCTCTTTCTTGCACTCCGGATGTACAAGCAAAAGAGCGTCAGGATGAATTTTTCTAATCTCTCTAACTTGGTCAACGTTGATCCTGTGATGTGTAATGCAAAAACCTTCCCATAAAATTATATTCTTTTCCGGAACCTTCTGGGCAACATAACTTCCCAAGTTTCTGTCGGGAACAAACAATATGTCCTTTTCGGGAATTGACTTTACAACCTCAATGGCATTCGATGACGTACAGCATATGTCGCTTTCCGCTTTTACCTCTGCAGATGAATTGACATAACAAACAACAACAGCCCCCGGATGTTTTTTCTTCTCTTCTCTCAAAGCCTCTGCCGTAACCATGTCGGCCATGGGGCAGCCGGCATCAATTTCCGGAAGCAGCACCGTCTTTGACGGTGAAAGTATCTTTGCGCTTTCCGCCATAAAATGAACGCCGCAAAAAACAATAACATCCTTGTCATTATTGGCACAGTATCTGCTCAAAGCCAACGAATCGCCAATGACATCCGCTATTTCTTGCACTTCGTCATTCTGATAATTGTGAGCCACTATTACGGCATTTTTCTCTTTTTTCAATTCATTTATTTTTTGAATCAACTCGTTGTTACTCAATCTAATTACCTTCCTATCAGCTAATAATATTCTTCTTACTATAATACTTTTTTTAATTTTAATACTTTACTCCCCTTTTGTAAAGGAGATATTAAAAAACCTGCATAGCGCAGGTTTTAATTCATTTATCCATTATATATTATCTATTTTCTCACTCTATCTATTTCTCTTTCAAGACTTCCAAAAAACTTGTGCCCCAGCGGCGTTACGGTAAATACCTCAAGTATAACTCCAAAGCATCCCGACAAAGTGTACATATTTAGTTTAAAATACACTGCGGTCAAAGACGCTAATAGCCATAATATTATAAACAATACGGATAATCTCTTAAATTTGTCGATTTCCTCCTGTTTGGTTATCGGCCTGTTGGGATTGTCGGAAGGGGCCCATTTTAACAAACATATCAGTGAAACAATAAATGTTAATATTACAAAAATCAGAATTGATATTCTATTCCAGAAAGGATATGTATATTTCGAAATTAGGGCTGCTGCAATAAATACGCCTAAAGAAACTGCTATGCACTTTCCGAAAGTCTTCATATGATAGCCTCCGGCTATCTGCCTTAAGACTACAAAAACACCCACAATTATAAGAGAAGGAAGTATCGTCCGTGTTATGCCCGCCAGCAATATTAAAAGTAACCCTTTAATTATTGCACCAATTACGACTTGAAACCCGAAATAGTATATTCTCCTGCTTTCGTGGCTGCCATTCATCTGTTTCATTAAATAGTCCGCGCCCTTGTAGGATAAAGTTTGAATAATTCTCATCCCACCACTCCCCTCTTTTTTATCTTATATTAATTATACTATATATAGACAAGTTATGTAATATTTAATAAGAAATATTGTCTATTAAATTCAATTTTTGTATATATGAGAAGGAACTGACTGGGAAAGAATGAAAACCGTGAAAATAAAGCAAAGCCCTATGGAGTAACCACAGAGCTTTGATATTAAATCTGGCAGCGACCTAC
>NZ_DAORXT010000066.1:0-16339 GCF_035371925.1 Acetivibrio sp.
TGGTTTCCTTTTATTTAGTATAAAAAATCGAATTTTCCTGGGCTTCAAAAAGTATGTTTTTTCAATTTAAAAGATATTCATTATTTTATTTAGTGTGAAAAGAGATACATTGGGCATTAAAATTTTTCGATAAAATCTGTATAATTATCTGCATTTTTATTAACCTTTCTGCATATGATTCATAAGTGATATTTTTTATTGAATACTTTTAACATTTAAATTTACAGTAATAACCTAAACGGAAACTTCTTCAGTTCACCTTTCTTCTGTAAAGCACATATTATACAGTGTAAAGACAAGAACAATCAATCTAAAGGAAGGTGTACAAAATGGCTACATTATTTAAACTTGCCATTACGGCAGAAACTGCAACCTCTGTTTTAACAAAACCAGATGTGAAAAGGTATTTTTATACTTTTGACCCGCAGCACCTTGATCAAGGAACTTTGACCATTCCTGCAAATGCTTTTGTAGATGACCAAGGGGATCCGGTAAGCAGCATTACATTAGTTACACAGAACAACGGGTATTATTCACTATTTATAAATGGTGTGCTGCAGCAAGAATCGTTATATACAGTTTCGGCAAACGATGTAGTAGTAACGGATGCAAGTACCATACAAAACGACACCCCAATTATTTTGGTGGTTACGAACTTCGCCCCGGAAGCAGACTCTACAACTACAATAACAACCTGACGAAGAGAAAAGGGTGGGCCATCGGGTTACACCCTTTTATTTCGGATACAATTTTGAAAATATATGAAAAATGCCAAAATTATTCTACAAGTTTAACTTGGAGTGTGAGTTATGGGCAGCACGAGGTTACCGGATATTAATTGCTATATTACGGATAAAGACGGAAACATTTTAGATCCGTACAAACCCAATGCCGTTAATTTTACCATAAAGAAACCTTGCACCAAGGCTGTTCAAAAACAAGTACACTTACCTTCAGGGAAAATTGAGTATGTAGATAATTTTTCTGTAGAGATAAAAGGGTATATTTCCGTTTTTGCAAATGAGGAACGTATTTGTGAGCCAATACCTTTTAAGTTATTTAAAAATTTTTATCTATACGCCCCAAAAGGAACTGAGATATCATTCAAAGTATATGATTTTAACTGTTACATCGGTCAGGTTTTTTTAAAAAGCAATTTAATCAATGCAAATATAAAAGTAATGTTTGGTATTATTGCTTATTCTGAGGCCCAAGTAGACTTGATTGTTCCTGTAATTGAAAAACCATCGCAGGATGTTGGAAATTTTGAAATAAAAAAAGAATGTATTAAAGTTACTAAAATATTCCATCAGTGTTCTTTTACAAAAGAATTCAGTATTTTTTTTAAAGACGAAATTATTAGAGCTGAAGTTTATCAATATAATGCTTTATCAGACGGAATTAAAAAGACATATACCGATAAGGATGAATTAACCGAATACGGCAACCGGGGTATTCTTGATCCTCGCGAGGTTTCATATTCTTCTCTTTATGTTAATGGGGTTCTTCAGCCAAGTGCAAATTATGATATAAAAAGGGGAGTTCTTACATTAAAAACAGAAGATGCACCGCAAAAAAACGCTCCTATTGCAATCAATTTTGTTACTTTTAAAGATAAAAGGGGTATGGTTTTTCCTGGGGAAATATATTACTACAATGCAATTTCCGACGGTACGAAGAAGAAATTTACCAGCGAAGACGAGCTAAAATTTTACGGAAATAAAGGTATTATCGACCCTCAACAAGTTTCCTTTGTCAATTTGTATATCAACGGAGTATTGCAACCGGCAATTAACTATTCGGTGGAAAAAGAGCTTCTGACTTTACTGACTTCCGACATACCTCAAAAAGGTGTTCCTATTACATTGGAGTACATAACCATCAGAGATGTTTACGGCAAAATTCTTAAAGCAAAGACTTATACATATACTGCTTTGGCCCATGAAAAAAATACATATACCAATAAAGATGAATTGAAAATGTATGGAAATAAAGGTATATTAGATCCCAAAAAAGCTTCCTATTGCAACCTTTTTATAAATGCTGTGCTCCAACCGTCTGGCAGTTATTCGGTTCAAAAGGGGTTACTTACTGTAAATACCAGGGATCGACCTTTAAAAGGTGCACCTATTTGCCTGCAATTTATCAGTGTTTCTTACTCAAACTGTTATTAGTCTGTACATATCTATTATCATGCCCGTCAAAAAGTTGGAAGTTTTACCGCTTATAATGCCTATAAATTATTGAAATAAGGGTTCCCGGTTATTGCTTGCTTCCTCTCATCAAATCAATATGGCTCATATCGCGGAACCCTCATTTTTCGGCTTTTTATGTAGCGAAACTGTCTTTTTTTTATTCGTACAGAACTCTTACCCACAAGTACGGCTTGGCTTTGCTTGATACACTCAATAAAAAGCAAATTTTTCTATACAATAAAAGCTCGGGACATCGAGTCCCTTCGCTTTTGCCTCTTTCATTTCATTCCAAGAGGCCAAATAAAAAAGCAGATGAGAAAATCACCTGCTTTTGAAAAATATATGCTAAAATATATGCTAATATTATTTTACTTCCTCAATCCATCCGAAGGTATCTTCTTTCTTTCCGCTTTGAATGCCTGTGATAGTATCGTAAACAAACGCGGATGTTTCTCCGATTTTTCCGCCATTTATTTCTATTATATTACCGTTCCAGTTTAATTCACCGATAGGTGAAATTACTGCAGCCGTTCCGGTACCGAAAGCTTCTTTGAGAGTTCCTGCAGCATGAGCGTCGTAAATTTCCTGTATGCTTATTTTTCTTTCCGTTACTTTTACACCGGATGCTCTAAGAAGCTCAATTGTAGATTGACGGGTTATTCCGGCCAGGATACTGCCTTCGAGGGATGGTGTGATAACTTCATCGTTGATTTTGAAAAATACATTCATGGTACCTACTTCTTCAACATACTTTTTCTCGATTCCGTCAAGCCAGAGTACCTGGGTATAACCAATTTCCTTTGCCTTAACCTGTGCTATAAGGCTTGCGGCATAGTTGCCGGGAGTTTTTGAATAACCTATACCTCCCTTTACGGCACGGACATACTCGTTTTCAACATATATTTTTACAGGATTGATTCCTTCTTTATAGTAAGCTCCTACAGGGGAAAGAATGATTATGAATTTGTATGTCCATGACGGTCTTACACCAAGGTATGGGTCGGTGGCAATTATAAACGGACGGATGTAGAGAGAAGTACCTTCAGCTTCGGGAATCCAGTCTTTATCTACACTTACAAGAGTTTTGCATGCCTCTACGGCGAAATCAACGTCTATATGAGGTATGCACAGCCTGTCATTTGAAATATTGATTCTTTCCATGTTCTTTTTTGGTCTGAAAAGAAGGATTTTCCCTTCCGGTGTTTTGTAAGCTTTTAATCCTTCGAAGACTGCCTGACCGTAATGGAATACCATTGTACTGGGGTCCAAGGAAAGAGGTCCGTAGGGAACAATTCTTGGGTCGTGCCAGCCTTTGCCTTCAGTATAATCCATTATAAACATGTGGTCGGTAAAGATCTGGCCAAAGCCTAAATTATTCTGGTCAGGCTTGCTTTTCGGATTTTGAGTTTTTTGAATACTAATTTGGTAGGACATATTTATTTAACCCCTTTCAATAATAACATTAAAATAAAAATATTCGGAATGTGAATATTCCAATATTTATTTGCGCATATGATAATAATGATTTGATTCTTTAACCCGGAATCTAATCTCTATTATGCTACTTTTTTTTTCAAAAATCCAGTACTTTTAAACTTTGAGAAAAAAATAATTCACCGTAACACAACGTTTTTGTTGCTATGGTGTTACATTATTGCTATTATAGTTATAGCTTATTGATTAGTATGTTCGGTTAATGTTTATCATATTTTTATGAACTGAATAATGAGTTGGAGGAGAAAAATGCTGGAAAAATTTTATCCGGATTTGCAGGCAAACAGAGTACAGGATATTGACCTGGATTTTCTAATTAAAAAAAATATTAAAGGTCTTATTCTTGACATAGACAATACGCTTGTACCTGAGCATATGGAAGAAGCAGATGAAAATGCGATAGCTTGGATTGAAAAGGTTAAGAAAATGGGATTTAGGGTTTGTATTGTATCAAATGCTTCTGAAAAGCGTGTGGTTAAATTTAACGACAAACTCAATGTTGATGTCATCCATAGGGCTTCAAAACCAAACAGAAAGTCATTTCTGAAAGCTATGGAAATAATGAATACAAAAGCCTCGGAAACAGCTGTAATCGGAGACCAGATTTTTACCGATATATATGGGGGAAACAAGGTTGATGTGTTTACGATACTGGTCAATCCGATAGACAAAAGAGAGTATTTTTTTGTCAGACTGAAAAGAATCGCTGAAAAAATTGTTCTTGCAAAAATGAAAAATAGGAAAAACTAAAAATTGGAAAAAACACAATTTATCATTATAAAATAAACTGAATAATGGAGAGAGGAAAGTCTATGGATATCGATGTCAGGGTAACAGGAAAGACAAGATTGTTGGGGCTTGTTGGAAATCCCGTTGAGCATTCCATATCACCCGAGCTTCATAATTCATTGAGTACGCTTTTGGGGCTTGATATTGTTTATGTTCCTCTGGCGGTCAAGAAGGCGGATCTTGAGACAGTGGTGAAAGCTCTGAAATCATTGGATTTTATAGGTTTCAACGTTACAATTCCCTACAAGAGGGACATAATGAAGTATCTTGATGAAAATACAAAGGAATCCATATTAATGGGAGCGGTAAATACGGTAAAGAAGATTGACGGCCGCTTGTATGGCTATAACACCGATGCGGAAGGTTTTCTAAGGTCATTTAAAGAGGAGACGGGTGTGGGCTTTAAAGGCAAAAAGGTTGTACTTATAGGAGCCGGAGGAGTGGCTCGTGCAATTGCCGTTAAAATTGCCGGAGAGGATGCGGAAAAAATCAGTCTTGTAAACCGTACCGCCGAGAAAGCCATTGAGCTTGCAGATGTTGTGAATGAAAATGTAAAAGAGATAGTTCAGGTGTACAATTTTGAAGACAAAACCTTCAGGATGGCTTTTGAGGAAAGCGATATTATTATTAACACTACTTCTGTGGGCATGTACCCGAAAACTCGGGAAACACCGATTAAATTCAGTGAATGCTTCAATAAAAAACAGATTGTGTATGATGTAATTTATAATCCTGAAAAAACCAAATTTTTAAAAGATGCAGAAAAAATGGGAGCAAAGACCGTCAACGGGCTTGGAATGCTCTTCTATCAAGGAATAAGTGCTTATGAAATTTGGACAGGTGTCAAGCTTACTGAGGATATACTAAAAAGTGTTTATGATTCTTTCAAAAAATATTTAAAAGTCAAGTCGTCTAAATAATTGAAACACAAGCTGCAAATATTTGTCCGTAAAATGTCTCGGGGATAAAAATCCAGGGAGTGAGTTTATGCAAAAGCAGATCAGGAAGAAGCTTGGCGACCTTTTACTGGAAGAAGGACTTGTTTCAAAAGAAGAATTGGATAGAGCTTTAAAACTTCAGAAAGCTACCGGAAAAAAGCTTGGTGTTTTGCTGGTTTCTGAGGGAATTGTTTCCGAAGAAGATATAATGCGGGGTTTGGAGAATAAAATGGGTATTTCCCGTGTGGTTCTTGAGGAATACAACATTGACCCCGCTGTTTGCAATCTGGTCCCCGAAAGACTTGCAAGAAGGTACGAGTTGATTCCCATAGCCCAAAAAGATGGTGTCCTTACGGTTGCGATGAGTGACCCTTTAAATGTGTTTGCCATTGATGATATTGAATCTTATACGGGTATGAAGGTTGTGCCTGTAGTTGATTTTTCCTCGTCAATAAAAAATGCCATAGAAAAGTATTACAAAATACAGCATATCTTAGTGGAGCCTGTAAAAGAAAAGGGTATTTTGTTTAAAATCGACGATGAAGCGATAGAAACAGACAGTCTTGAGGAAGACAGCGAATCAGCCTTAAGGCTTGTGGATTCTATAATAGAGCAGGCGATAAGAAGCCAATCGAGCGATATACATATCGAGCCTTCGCAAAATACATTAAAAATAAGGTTTAGAACCGACGGACAGATGCATGAAGTTATGACAGACGAAATGGATATGTTAAGCGGAATTTTGACAAGAATAAAGGCCATATGCGGTATGAATCCAAACGAAAAGGCAACACCGCAAGAAGGAAGAGTTTTAGTAAGTCTAGGCCAAAAGGATTACAATCTTAAGGTATCGATTCTTCCCACTGTTTTTGGAGAAAAAATAGCAATCCGTATTGTAGATAAAAAGACTTCTGTCATTCCTAGGGAAAAACTGGGGATGACTCGGGAAGACCTTGTGAAATTCGATAAAATGATAAAGAGTCCTCAGGGCTTGATTTTGGTAACAGGTCCTGCCGGAAGCGGAAAAACTACAACTTTGTATGCTGCCATAAATGAGATTAATAATCCGAATGTACATATAATTACCATTGAAGACCCTGTTGAGTACGTTATTGAAGGGGTAAGCCATGTTCAGGTTAACAGTAAGACGGGCTTGACTTATGAAAAGGGTTTAAGTTCAATTTTAGAGCAAAGACCCGATGTAATTATGATTGGAGACATAAAAGATGCAAAAACGGCTGAAATGGCTGTAAAAGCTGCAATTAGCGGTCATCTGGTACTTGGAGCTTTTAATGCCTGTAATGCTTTGGAGGCGGTATTAACGCTTGTGGAAATGGGAATAGAGCCGTTTTATATTGCATCTTCTCTGGTAGGAGTAATTTCCCAAAGACTTGTGCGAAAAATTTGTCAATGCTGCATAAAGAAGCATTCTGCAACAGATGAAGAGCTTTCCCTTCTTGAGATGAAAGCCCCTTTGGAGCTCTGTTCGGGAAGCGGATGCATGGAGTGTTCAGGCACCGGATACAAAGGGAGATTGGGAGTTTTTGAGATAATGAATGTGGATAAAAATATAAGAAAAATCATAATGGGACTTGACGCAAAAGAAAATCTAAAAAAGTCTGAAGTTTTGAATTTGAGGGGAATGAAGACTTTAAAGGATAATGCAAAGCAGCTTGTTCTTGAGGGAAAAACTACTGCTTGCGAAATGTCGAGAATACTGTTTTCTTAAGATGGATTATAAAGATAATTTGAAATTGACTTGTCTTTCTATATAATATATATTGAAACTATACAAATAAAAACACAGAAGAGGAATATGAAATGGAAACTTTATTAGATTTGAGGATTTTTTTTGGAACGGGATTTACGGTTTTTTGCTACGTTTTTGTAGCTCTTTTCGGGCTGTTTATCGGTTCTTTTCTAAATGTTTGCATTTACAGGATACCAAATAATGAATCCATTGTTAAGCCGCGGTCCCATTGTATGAAATGCGGACACACGCTTGGTGTGTTGGACCTTGTACCTGTTTTTAGTTATGTATTTTTAAGAGGCAGATGCAGGTACTGCGGCGAAAAGATTTCACCGAGATATGCTTTGGTTGAAATGCTGACATCTGTTGTTTATGTTATTTTGCTTTGGAAGTTTGGGCTGACTGTGGACTTTTTGGCATCAGCTTATCTTATGTCCATACTCATAGCAGTGTTCTTTACCGATGTGGACCATATGATTATTCCCAACGGGCTTGTGATAGCAGCTTTAATCGGAGGAGTGCCGCTTTTTGTCTATAATATCTTAAGACCGGTTGACATTTATGGAGACCGCAATTGGTGGAATCCTCTGCTGGGTGCGCTTATAGGATTCGGATTTTTATTGTTGATAGGAGTTTTGGGTTATTTGGTTTACAAAACCGATGAAGCAATGGGCGGCGGTGATATCAAGCTGTTTGCTCCGATAGGCCTGTTTCTTGGATGGAAAATGACCATAATGACACTCTTTATATCTTTTGTTACAGCCGGAGTTATTAGCATTATATTGCTTTTACTCAAAAAGAAGGACAGAAAGAGCACTTTTGTTTTTGGACCCTTTATTGTAATCGGTACCTTTTGTACCTATCTTTTCGGATGGGAGCTTTTGAACTGGTATATAGGTTCTTTGCCTCTATATTAGTATAGATTCTACAGGCTCAAAACCGCAGGGTTTAATTGGTTTTTGAATTAATTAAAGTAATGAGCTATGTTTCCGATATCTATTATGAGATAAAGCTTAAAAAGGTGCATTTGTAATGTTTTGAGAAAATTGCTGCGTAAAAAGCATTGCATATTCTCCAAATCACCAAAAAAGGGAGGAAATCAAAATGAGTCAAATAAAAAACTATATGGAAGAGGTAGTTCTTTCGTTGATGAAGGAAGTTCTTGAGGACATTAATGTGTGTACATGCGAAAAATGTAAAATGGATATAGCAGCCATAGCACTCAATGATTTGCCTCCGAAATACATTGTGACCGATAAAGGGGAACTGTATTCGAAAGTCAATTCTTTAAAGCAGCAGTTCGAAGTGGATGTGATTTCTGCCTTGACCAAGGCTGCGGTAATGGTTAAGAGAAATCCAAGGCATGATTGAGACAGCCAAATTTTAATAATACAATAAAATCTGTGAAAAAATGATTGGTGTTTTAAAACGGTTAATCATTAGTTATAATAATATTATGCTTTAATCTTTAAGATTGGAGCATAATATTTTTTATGGGTGATTGTTCTTGGTTAGATTTGGACCTTCAGGCAATTCTGAAAGCTTCTACAAAGAGGGCCACAAATCCTCTGTTGAAATGCCTAAGTGGCTTTCTGAGATGGGCCTTGATGCTTACGAGTATCAGTGCAACAGAGGTGTTAATATTAGCAGGGAGATGGCGGAGAAAATAGGGCAGGAGGCGCAAAAAAACGATATATTCTTAAGTATTCACGCGCCTTATTATATAAATATGGCAAGCCTTGAGGAGGAAAAAAGGACAAAATCCAAAGGATATATAATTGAGTGCATGAGGCTTGCAAAATGGATGGGAGCAAAGAGAATAGTCGTGCACACAGGTTCGTACAGCAAGGTTGATAAAAAATGGGCTCTTGAGACATCCGCCAGGTTATTCGGTGAAGTGCTAAAAGAGGCAGACAGCCTCGGTATCGGAGATGTAATGCTTTGCCCGGAGGTTTTGGGGAAAAACAACCAAATCGGATCTTTAGAGGAAATAATTGAAATGTGCAAAAACAATGAAAGACTTTCTCCGACAATTGATTTTGCCCATATTCATGCAAGAGGGCAGGGAAGTCTTAATTCTGTTTACGACTTTGAAAGAGTAATAAATTTGCTGGAAAACTCTCTGGGGGTCGAGAGAGTACGGGAGCTTCATTGCCACTTCAGCAGGGTTGAATTTACAAAAGGCGGAGAGAGGAGACACTTAAGTATTGACGATACGCAGTTTGGTCCTGAGTTTTCCTATTTGGCCGAGGTGATTTTTAAAAAGAAAATGAATCCGGTAATTATTTGTGAATCAAGGGCCAATATGGCTGAAGATGCTTTAAAACTTAAGAAAATATACAATAAAATTGCAGAGGGGATGCAAAATGAAGAAAGTACTTGTAATTAACGGTCCCAACTTAAATCTTTTGGGGACCAGGGAAAAGCATATTTACGGTGAGGAAACTTTAGAGGACATTGCCAGAAAAATGAATGCCGAAGCAATAAAACTGAATGTTGATTTGAGCTTCATTCAAACCAATCATGAGGGCGAGATAATTGACAAAATACATGAGGCAAGGGGGAAAATTGATGTTATTATAATCAATCCCGGAGCTTATACCCATTACAGCATTGCAATAAGAGATGCCATAAAAGCAGTTGAAATTCCTACAATTGAGCTTCATCTTTCAAATATCCATGCAAGGGAAGAATTTAGAAGCAAGTCGGTAATTGCTCCTGTATGCGTGGGCCAGATTTGCGGATTTGGAAGTAATGGATACATACTTGCACTTAATGCTGCCCTGATGATGTAGTTATGCTCTTATAAAAGTTTGAAAACTTAACGGGAAAGGTGATTTAATGGAAAATCAGACAGGAAAGAGACTTGATAATTTAAGATTGAAGTTAAAAGAAAAGGGAATTGATGCCGCAATAATTGCAAAAAGTGCAAATTATTTTTATCTTTCGGGATTTACAGGTAGTTTTGCCTACCTGATAATTACACAAAAGGATGCTGTGCTGGTGACGGATTTTAGATACAAAGAACAGGCAAGGATTCAGGCTCCCCTTTTCGAAGTGATGGAGTACAGTGACAGCATTTATTCTTTCCTAAATGATATTTTAAAGTCAAAAGGTATTGAAATACTTGGATTTGAGGAAGATTATACATCATATAAAAAGTTTAAAGAATTTGAGGAAAAGTTTTCGGTAAAAGAGTTAAAGCCCCTTGGAGGCATGGTTGAAGTCTTGAGAATGAAAAAAGACCAAACGGAGATTGACATTATCAAAAGAGCTGTGAAAATTGCAGATGATGCTCTAAGCCATGTTCTAGGGTTTATAAAGCCCGGAGTGAAAGAGATAGAGATTGCTGCGGAACTGGAGTATTTTATGAAAAAGCAGGGGGCAAAGGGTACATCTTTTGATACGATAGTTGCTTCAGGAGAGCGTTCGGCACTTCCCCATGGAGTGGCCACGGAAAAGGTGATTGAGTTGGGAGATGCCGTAACGATGGATTTTGGAGCAATATTTGAAGGTTATTGCTCGGATATGACAAGAACGGTTTTTGTGGGAAGGCCGAAAGAAGAGCTTGTAAAGATTTACAACATTGTTCTTACAGCTCAAAAAACTGCCCTGGAAGGTGCTGTAAAAGGCTTGGAAGGCAAAAAAATTGATGCCATAGCAAGAGATATTATTTATAAGGAAGGTTTTGGATTTAATTTCGGTCATGGACTAGGACACGGTGTGGGCATTGAAATCCATGAAGATCCGAGACTTTCACCTTCGGGGGATATAATAATGGATGACGGCATGGTTGTCACTGTAGAACCCGGTATTTATGTCAAAGGTCTTGGCGGTGTGAGAATTGAAGACATGATAGTAATAAATGGAAACAGCCCTGAGGTTTTGACGGCATCGAAAAAGGAAATGATAGTATTGTGAGGACAAATGGCTTATATTTTTACTGTAAAAGAAAATTTTATCTTGAAATAGTTGCGATTTTAATTTAATATTAACTATAGGTTTATTATAACAGATTAATTGTGATAATAGTAAAGACATGCATAAGTTGGAGTAGAGCTCAATTGTACTGGTACAAGTATTTAGAGGGCCTGTGACTTATGTATTCTAAGTAATATTTTTTGGAGGGATTTTAGATGATTTCAGCTGGTGATTTTAGAAATGGAGCGACTTTTGAGCTCGATGGTCAGATATTTCAGGTTGTTGAGTTCCAGCACGTTAAACCGGGTAAAGGAGCTGCTTTTGTTAGGACAAAGTTAAAGAATATAGTAACAGGTGCTACTGTTGAAAGGACTTTTAACCCGACTGACAAGATGCCAAAGGCCCATATTGAAAGAAAGGACATGCAGTATTTATATAATGACGGTGACCTGTATTATTTCATGGATGTTGAGACATTTGAGCAGCTGCCGCTGGGTAAGGATAAAATCGGCGATTCTCTTAAGTTTGTAAAAGAGAATGTTGTTGTAAAAATTCTTTCCCATAAAGGTAATGTTTTCGGAATAGAGCCTCCTAACTTTGTTGAGCTTGAAGTAACCGAGACAGAGCCGGGCTTTAAAGGTGATACCGCCACCGGTGCAACCAAGCCTGCCGTTGTTGAGACTGGAGCTTCTATAAAGGTTCCGTTGTTTGTCAACATAGGAGATGTTATAAGAATTGACACCAGAACCGGAGAGTATATGGAAAGAGTATAACGGTTATAATATACTTGGGTTGGAAGTAAAGGCAATACATAAGGTCGCTTCCAACTTAATTTGTATTAAAGGCAGACCTGGGTATACTTAAAAGAGTATAGAGGTTAATTTAAATAAAGATACGGGAGGTATTTTATGAGTTTTATAAAGGAAAGAGTCTCATATTTAAAGGGACTTGCAGAGGGTATGAAAATTGACGACTCGGCTAATGAAGGAAAGCTTTTAAAAGCAATGATTGAAGTACTTGATGATATTGCGCTGGCTGTGGAAGATATCGAAGAGGTTCAGGAGCAGTTGGAAGAACAGGTTGACAGTATTGATGAGGACTTGGAAGAGTTTGCCAGAATCTTGTTTGATGATCAAGATGACGATGACTTTATTGCGCAGATAGAGTGTCCTCATTGCAACAAAGTGTTTGACCTCACCGAAGATATGTTGGACTGTGACAGCGATTCCTTTGAGTGTCCTTATTGCAATGAAGAAATAGCCTTTGAATGGGATTGCGACTGTGAAGACTGCAGTAGCGAGGAAGAAAACAAAGAATAAATTTTAGTATACTTGATATAAAGAATGGACATGGAAAGTATATTTCCATGTCTATTCTTTTTTTTGTCATAAAATTGGACAAATCCTAATATTAATAAATATCAAATAATACAAGCTTTAGCCGGAGGATATGTGAAACAGGGGGGGCTTTTATGGCTGCAAAAGAAGATTTCGTTTTTAATGTTGAAAAAGTACAGAGCTTTGAAAAGGATATTTTAAGAATGATTTGTCCGCCGATAAGAGATGTTTTAAAAAGAATCCCGCTTACGGAATTGATGACCACTGAAGAGATAAGACTTAGGGCAAACAAGCCTTTGATGATTCAGAACGACGCGGGAAGCTTCTTTGTAAATTCGGATGGAAGGCTTACTACCAACAGGATAAATCTATTTTATGTCAGCCAGGAACAGATAGCAAAAACGCTGGAGCTTATAAGCGAAAACTCCATTTATGCTTTTCAGGATGAAATAAGGAACGGTTTTTTAACCATAAGGGGAGGCCATAGAGTAGGTATTGTGGGACGAGTTGTTTTAAATGGAGATACCGTAAAAAACATCAAGGATGTTTCCGGGCTTAATATAAGAATATCCAGGGAAGTCGCCGGATGCTCCTCAAAAGTTTTGAAATATATCGTTACAAATGAAAAACATGTGTACAACACTTTGATTGTATCTCCCCCCCAATGCGGAAAGACCACCTTGCTTAGGGACATAACGCGGGCTATCAGTGACGGTATTGACGAAATGGGGTTTAAAGGACTTAAGGTGGGAGTTATAGACGAACGTTCGGAGATTGCGGCATGCTACAAAGGGGTGCCACAAAACAGGGTTGGGACGAGAACCGATGTGCTTGATGCATGTCCCAAACAGATTGGCATGGTAATGATGCTAAGGGCCATGTCTCCGGATGTGATTGTAACGGATGAAATTGGAAACCAGGGCGACAAGGATGCTCTGATTCAAGTATTTAATGCAGGGGTGAAAGTAATATCCACGGCGCACGGATACAATATTTCGGAATTAAAGAGCCGGAAAGAAGTCTTAAGCCTGATAGAAGAAAAGATGTTTGAAAGATATATAGTTTTGAGTGCCAGAAAGGGTCCCGGCACCGTAGAAGAGATAATTGACGGGACTGATATGAGTATTTTGTACAAAGGAGAATGAATATGCTGTTAAAAATAGTCGGAAGCCTTATTGTTTTGATATCAAGCAGTCTCTTAGGATACATGTACTCGAGGCGATGCTCAAAAAGGCCATCAGAGCTAAGAGCCCTGCAAGGGTATCTTCAAATATTTGAAAATGAGATAAGCTTTATGTCCAATGTTTTAAAAGATGCTTTTTCAAAAATATACATGTATGACGACAGTGGTGTAGCAGCTTTTTTCAAAGGTACGGTGGATGCCCTTGAAAGCGATGCAGGAATAAGTGCCGGTGAAGCTTGGGCCAAGGCTGTGAAGGAAAATATAAAAAATACGGCTTTAAACAGTGAGGATGAGGAAATAATTATTTCCTTCGGAAAAATGCTGGGAAGCTCAGATGTTGACGGACAGATAAAAAACATACGGCTTACAATTAATCAGCTAAAACTTCAGGAGCAAAAGGCAGAAGAGCTGAGAGCAAAGAATGAAGCCATGTACAGAAATTTGGGAATACTTGGTGGTCTGGCAATAATCATAATATTGTTCTAATTTTTAAGAAGCCATGAATATACTTGTACTATAAGAGGCAGACTTGGTTCCGGTTTGGAAAAGGGTCGCCAATCAAAAGTAAAACACGGAGGAGAAAAACAGATATGAATATAGATTTGATTTTTAGAATAGCGGCAATAGGAATTCTGGTATCTGTTTTGAATGCATTGTTAAACAAGTCAGGAAGGGAAGAACAGGCCATGATGACCACATTAGCAGGATTGGTTGTGGTATTGATGATGATAGTCAAGGAAATAGCCAACCTGTTTGATACAGTAAAAACACTGTTTCAGTTTTAAGATTGCAAGAGGCGGATGATAAAAATGGAAATATTTCAGATTATAGGTTTGGCATTGGTTGCTACAGTAATCGCTTTGCTTCTTAAAGCCCACAGGCCCGAGATGGCATTGCAAGTAAGTCTTGTTACGGGAATAATCATATTTCTCGTTATACTGGGAAAGATTACGGCAGTTGTGGACCTGTTAAACAGTTATGCTGAGAAAGTGAACATTGACATGGTTTATATAAATACCCTTTTAAAGATTGTGGGTATTGCCTATATTGCCGAATTTGGTGCCGAGGTGTGCAGGGATGCTGGAGAGGGGGCAATTGCATCAAAAGTTGAGCTTGCAGGAAAAGTAATTATTGTTGTAATGGCAGTACCTATAATAACTTCCCTGTTGGACCTTATAATCAGTGTTATGCCATAAATCAAGAAAGGGACGAAATTTTAATTATTTAAAATTTATTTGAATGGGGAAAAGGTGTATGAAAAACAAAAGATATTCTGTCAAATGTTTTTTAGCATTCATTCTTGCCGGTGTATTGTTAGTCTTATGCTTTGCTTTTTTGCCGATATATGCGTACGAGCAGGATGGGGCATATACCGACGACCAAAGCGTTGAGGAAAGAATTATGGAAGAACAGATTGAGACGGATGAGGTGGATTTTCTTAAGAAAGAGCTTGAAAAATACAAGAATGAAAAAATTGGAGAAATTTTGCCGGGCTATGACCCAGAGAGAATAATCCGGGATGTGGCAAAAGGACAGTTACAATTTGACGTGCCGGGTATAGCAAACAGAATTTTAAACTATCTTTTTGAAGAGATCTATTTGAATATCAACATACTGATAAAACTTACAGTATTGGTGGCGCTGTGTGCAGTCCTCAATAATCTTCAGACATCTTTTCTAAACAAAGGAGTTGGAGAACTGGCTTTTTACGTGTGCTATATAGTGCTGGTGTCCATACTTTTGGTAAGCTTCAGCTCCGTGGTAAAGGCCGGAACAGATATAATAGACCGGATGGTATACTTTATGTACTCATCGATACCGGTTTTAGTGACACTAATCATATCATCCGGAAACGTTTCATCGGGAGGAGTTTTGCAGCCTATACTCATAATGGTAGTACAAGTCAGCGCCACAATAATAAAGAATATACTTATACCCCTTATCGTACTGTCCACAATTATATCCATAGTGGACAATATATCCGATAAGATTCAGATATCAAGACTTGCCGGTTTTTTAAAAAATATAACCCAATGGACATTGGGGTTTATTCTTACGATCTTTGTGGCGATAGTATCGCTTCAGGGCGCTTTAGGAGCAGTTGTTGACGGTGTGACAAGCAAAACTGCCAAATTTGCCATAAGTACATTTGTTCCCGTGGCGGGAAAATACTTGGCCGATGCTGCCGATGCAGTAATTGGCTGTGCCCTTTTGATTAAAAATGCGGTGGGAGTAGCTATTATGATAGGAATTATAGTTATATGCGTTCTACCGCTATTGGAAATGCTTGCAGTCATCCTTTTGTACAGAATAAGCTGCGTACTTTTGGAACCTTTGGCAGAAGGGCGAATTATTAAATGCATAAGTGCTGTTGCCAGTTCCATGTCCTATATTCTAGGAATTGCAGCATCGGTAGCATTTATGTTTCTAATCACAGTTACAGCACTGATATTGGCCAGCAACATCAGTACAATGATAAGATAAATTTTAACAAACGGAGGAAAAGAATGATAGAGTTTCTAAGAAGCTGGGTTTTAAATATTGTGACTTTAGTAGTGTTTATTATGTTGATAGAGATGCTGATACCTTCCGGGAAGGTAAGGAAGATTGTAAATCTGGTTACTGGTTTTATTCTGGTAATCGGGCTTATAAATCCACTCCTTCAGTTGTTTGGAAATGGAATTGATCTTACGGAGTTTCATATGGCCGGAAGTAATTACATAGATAAAAAG
>NZ_DAORXT010000067.1:0-15914 GCF_035371925.1 Acetivibrio sp.
TTAAAACAGGGTTCTGTAAGATTTTGTAAGGCAATTAAACTTGCAATTTAAAGACAGCGGTATATCATCAAATGCTCTTGATGAGTTCATTAGCACTTATAATCAGTTGATAGAGGAGAATGAATCCCTTACAGGTCTTAATTTTCAAACCCATTTTGAAAATGAAAAAATAAAGATTTTGCAAAGGATTAATGTACCGTGGGTCGGAGAGTCATCCACAAGGGGTTTTATATGGTGGAATTACGATGCTGTTAAAGGTGATTTTGAACACTTTAAAAATGAGAGGGCGCTTTCATGGGCACTTCCTCATGAAATAGGCCATCAATTTGACATCGACAGATGGAACTTTGATCCTGAATTCTGGGGAAGCTTTAAAGGCTATGCTGCTTTGGCAAGAGTGGGATGTGTTGTATACATGGGCAATGAATACTATGGAAAAGAAGGCACACCCGATCTGGGGAAATTCTTTGAATATAGAGATTGGGACAAATTTGAAAATAACGAATATTCGGGAGATTATATAATAGGATTATTAGGCGTTCGGGCAGATATATCTTGGGATTCATTTACACAAGCATTCCAATATTTTGCTGATGGAAGTAATTATATTCCAAGCAACTATTATGAGAAGTTTCGTCTGTTCCTCAATAAATTGGACGAGTATGAAAACAGACCAATAGGATCTACACTTTCCTTATTTACCGAACAACAGCTAACTGTTATTGAGTATCAATTAAACAAGAACGGCGGCGATGTATCACTCCATGAAGCTGAAACTGCTTATTACCAGAACTTAGCAGTAGTAAATAAGGACAACTGCTCGGGCGGAAAGTATGTTGAAGTCACAGGTGCAAATACCCTGGGATATTATACCGCAAGAAATGTATCCGGTACATATTTGATAAAAATAACTTATTTATCGGGAACATACAGAAAGCTGGATGTTGTTATAAACGGTACAACTTACCAAGTAGAATGTCCCCAGTCAGGTTGGGATACACCGAAAAGTGTATTTTTGATAGCCGATTTGGAAAGCAGCTTAAACAGTATTATAATAAAAAATTCACCGGGTTATCAGCAAGGAACGGTGGGCATAGATTGTATAGAAGTGCTGAAAAAGTATACCGGGACTTAATAGAGTCAGTAAAGACCTGACTTATCTGCATAAATTGATCCTTCTTAAACAGATATGCAGAAAAAGTACTGGGCTATATATAAATACCATACAGGCATAATATTATGCCTGTATGGTATTTTTTTTAAGACTTTATTTTTGACGAGCTTTTTTTGCCTTCTTGGTATGAAACTCCGGCGCTTCCTTAATTGCAGTTCCAAGAACCCTGAAAGCCTTTCGTATCATTTTACTTGTTTCTTTGTCAAGCTTTAACGGTTTGTCCCCAACATCATTCCAGCCGGGGATGGACAGGTCATCCGGAGGAAGCTCCAACTGCTCCCAATTGGCAAACAGCCGTCCCCAGTCCGAATTTAGGATTTCCTCAACTCTGTAATAGTTTTTAGGATACCAGTACATATCATGGTAGGTGACACTTGCTATATAGGACCATGGTGCCAAAATTGTTTTTAGAGTCCATTCCATAGGCTTTTTCAATGGACCCCAATAAATCAAATGCTGACATCTGCTGGCAAAAGTCATTTTTTCAAAGGGACCTACAAAATTCCACTTTTCATCCAATGCATCAAGGTCTCCGACGATTTCAATCTCTCTGACATCACCGCATCCCAGACCTAAATCGTGGGCCAAGCGGATATATTTGCAATCCTTTAGAGGGTCGAAACCCATCAGTTTTGCCGCTACGGCGTCGATGGCTACTTGATCTGCCGAAGCCAAAAGCACATTTTTTACATGGGGAACCATACAGCGAGGACCCGGTCCGTCCCCTGCGAAAGTTCCGTCCATAACGGCAAAAACTCCATTATGGATCTTTTTTTGAATCATAAGCAAATCCACCAAAGTTTCATGAATCACCGGATGAGTCCAATGCCTCTTTTCATTCAAAAGCCCTCCGAAAGCGTTTTTCATAGCTCCGGTAGTGGTGGTGAATACATGGGTTTTTACGGTAGGAAGATGTATGATGTTTTCTCCAATAAACCTTTTAGGAATGGAAAAACCTTTGGGATAAACCTCATTGAGGCATAGAAACTTCTTTGTAAGGTCTCCCACTGCCTCTCTTATATCAATCCATTCTTCTCCTTCATAGAGGTGAATGTTTCGAAGGTTATGAGATTCTATGACATTAATTTGCTTGTTTTCCCTCTCACCCAGATGCGCATCAATTACCACCGTTCTGTTGTGGCAGCCGTGGATAAGCTCGGATTTGAACCCGTCACGTTTTAAAGCACGGATAACACCTTCAAGCTGCCAAGGTGTTGTGGAGCTTCCAGGATAGAAAAAATGCCAGCTTATATTTATTTTAAGTGCCGTATCAACATCTTTGGAGATATAGTTCTGATAATCGGCAAGATTCATAAGTCTATGATAATCCTCCAAAACTGTGGCTGGAGTGGTTTTAATAATGGCTACCTTTGACTTCATCTTTTGCTTGTCCTTTCTTCTTTTTTTAGAACATTATAACACATTTTATCTAAGATAAGTAGGGGAATAATATGCATTTTAACAAATCCGCTTTAATATAAGTATACATAAGACGATATATGTATTGATTGATTTTATAAAAATCATGAGCAATATAAAAAACCAAGGATTTCAAGGCGCTATGCAAAATTTAAATACTATTTGAAATATGGTGGGGTATCAAAGTGGCTAACTATAAAAAAGTGGATACAGCGAATCTGGACAAGATAATAAAGAAGACAGTTGAAGCTATAAACAACAGTAAAACGGAGTTGTTTGATATTGCCGAAAGTGCAAGGAAGGAGTGCCAAAGGCTTGAGAAGGAGCTGGTGGAGCTAAAGCAAAGGACGGCTGAAATTATTCAAAGTGTGGGACTTCTTGAAATTGCACTTAATGAAAGCAAGAAACAGCTAATGCTTGTAAGCAAAAATTACGATAAATATTCTGAGGATGAAATAAGAGAAGCTTATGAGAATGCTGACAATATCCGGGTTGAGCTTGCCATAAAGCGGGAACGGGAGCAATATTACATCAAAAGAAGAAACGAATTGGAATTGCGCCTGAAAAACGCTTATAAAACTGTTGAAAAAGCAGACAACCTTATTTCTCAGATTGGAGTATCCTTAAGCTACTTAACCGGAGACCTTGAGAATGTGAGCCTTCAGATTGAAGATATGAAGCAGAAAAGACTTTTGGGGCTAAAGATAATAAAGGCTCAGGAGGAAGAGCGCCAAAGGGTTGCAAGGGAAATTCATGACGGTCCTGCCCAATTGATGTCCAATATTGTTTTAAAGGCGGAAATGTGCGAAAGGTTGGTTGACAGTGA
Source organism: Acetivibrio sp. (assembly GCF_035371925.1). Classification (NCBI taxonomy): domain Bacteria; kingdom Bacillati; phylum Bacillota; class Clostridia; order Acetivibrionales; family Acetivibrionaceae; genus Acetivibrio; species Acetivibrio sp. The sequence goes on from NZ_DAORXT010000067.1 coordinate 3,420, forward strand.
ACCCAAAAGGGCCAAAGAGGAACTTAAGACTTTAAGGTCTTGTGTCAGAGACACCCTTCGGGATGTAAGAAAAATAATATACGACTTAAGGCCGATGTCATTGGATGACTTAGGTTTGATACCGACCCTTCAAAGATATTTGGAAACCTGTCAGGAAGAATCCGAATTGGAAGTATCGTTTAAAACAAGAGGCGCATTTGAACAATTGAGGCCTGCAATATCTTTAACAGTTTTCAGACTTGTCCAGGAAGCCGTAAATAATATAAAAAAGCATGCTCATGCAAATAAAGTAGTTATAAATCTTGAATTTTTAGAAAAAGAGCTAAAACTATATATAGCAGACGATGGAGTTGGCTTTGAGCCCGGTTTGCTCAAGACGAGCGGAAAAAACATTAACAGTGGCTTCGGGCTTATAAGCATGAGAGAAAGAGTTGAGCTTTTGGACGGTAAATTTGAAATTGATTCTACTATCGGCAAAGGAACCAGACTTAATATAACTCTACCTTTAATACCGGAAGAGGGGGTCTCAAATGGATAAGATAAGAGTTGCAATAGCAGATGACCATGTTATGGTAAGAGAAGGGCTAAAGCAAATTTTAGAGCTGGAAAACGATATCGTTGTGGTGGCTCAGGCATCCAACGGCGAGGAAGCTGTAAAAGTTGCAAAAGAATATCAGCCGGACGTTATTCTTATGGATATAAATATGCCTGAAATAAACGGTTTGCAGGCAATAGAGAAAATAAAGGCTGATAATCTTGCAACAAAAATTATTGTACTTACCATTCATGAAGATAAAGAGTATTTGATTAAGACCATCCACATGGGAGCAGAAGGATATGTACTCAAAGATGCCGATTCTATGGTGTTGGTTGAGGCTATACGAAGTGTAAACAAGGGAGAGTCCTATATCCAGTCAAACATGACAAAAGAGCTTGTCAAGGAGTTTAACCGGGTAACGGTAAATGAAAAAGACAAAAAACCGGAAAACAATTTAACACCCAGAGAGCTTGAAGTTTTGGAGTTGATAGCTCAGGGGCTTATCAACAAGGAGATTGCAAAACGCCTTTTTATCAGTGAGAAAACAGTTAAAAATCACGTTTCGAATATTTTTAAAAAGCTTAATGTGTCAGACAGAACACAGGCTGCAATATATGCTTATAAACACAATATTGCAAATTAGTTTTCAGATTCCTGCCTCAAACTTTGTCCAAAGTTGAAAGTCTCATTGAATTTAATAAAATAGCCGGTAAAATAGCATGTTACATATCAAAATACGTGTTTTCTGTTTTGCCTGAAGGAACATTTGCGTTTTATACTTTTTATACTTATGTCTTTATGAATGGAATTTACTATAAAGCTTATAAGAGTTTAGAACGATAAATTACAATAATATTGTAATTAGATATGATATGTTTCCAAAGTATGTATATGTGTTGGCGTTATTTTAATTCGAGGAGGAAGCTATGGGGTTTGGTTGTATTAAAGGAATAAAAGCTTTAATTGCTAAAGCAATTGCGAAGGCCGGGCAATTGGCCCGATTCAAACCAACGGGCAAATCAATGAAAACTGCAAAGGATAATGTAAAAGGCAAGGAAATTTTCAGTGATTATACAGCCTATAATAAAAATTGGTTTGAAAAAATAGTTGGATTCTTAAAATTGAATAAAATAAAAATAGGAATTAAAATAAACCTTTCTTTTATTATAACTATTATTCTTCTGTCGGTGGTCTTGGGATATTCCCTTTTAACTCTGTCAAATATCATGATAGAACAAACTAAAAAGAGTACTTTAGGAGTCATGGAGCAGACGGGAAACAAGATAAAAATTGTTCTCGAGGAAATTGACAATTTGGCCATGTCTGTTTCGAGGGACAGTATAATTGCTCCTGCCGTAGATGAAATCAACAATGCTGAAAATGAACATATGCGTGCCCGATGGGCCGGTATTATTAAACCCTATCTTAATGCATATTACAGCTATAGAATTGATACGCTTGCCAACGTGACTTTAGTTTCCAACAACGGCTATGGAGTTGTCGGAGGAGAGGGAAGCTTTGAAGAAATGAGATTTAATTATTATGATTCCATAACTGCTCGTGAGTTTGTAGAAAGCGGCGCAAAATCGTTATGGATTGATACATATATCAGTGACATTAACTTTTTGAGGAGAAAGGGCGGTAATACGACGATTGCCCTCATGAAGGCAGTTTATACGGCAACGAGTTTAAAAAGTGTCGGGGTTCTGCAAATAAACATCAGAGAAGATTCCTTGGAGCGTATGCTGAAAGATGTTCAAATCCCTTATAACGGATGTTTTTACATAGTGGGCGGTAAAAACAACATGATATTTAATCCTCAAGATATGAACGATAACGGCCTTTTGATTGAGGATCTCAGTTATGTAAACAGCGAGGGTAAAACCAAGGCAGATTTGTTGAAGAAGACGGAACTGCTTTCCTTAAGAGATACGGAAGTAAAAGAGCTGTTGTATAAAGCCGATACGGGGGTGGAGCTTGACGAAAAAACACTCAAAGGCCTTCGGGAAAGGGACGGCTACATAAACCCTCGTGTTCTTGAAAAGGTAAAGGAGAGAATAAATGAGATTCAGTCGGAAAACAAGCAAGCGACAGCCTTTGGAGGTATTGTTGAAGGTGATATTGCAATCAACGGTAAAAAGATGCTGGTTACTTTCTACACTATAAGAGAAATTAAGAGTACACCTTTGGAATGGACTTTGATATCTATAACACCTTTAGAAAACATAACCCGGGATGTAAACTCCGTGGCCGGGTTTATAGTGCTTATTGGTGTTTTATGCGTTATAATCGGGATAATTCTTTCGGTGCTGGTTACCGGAGATATTTCGTTGAGTATTGGGAAACTGATAAAATCAATGAATAAAATAAAAGAAGGGGATCTGGAAGTAGAATGTGATACAGGCAGAAGAGATGAGATAGGAAGATTGGGAATAAACTTTATGGATATGGCAGAAAACTTGAAAAAGCTTATCGGAAGCATAAAAAACGCATCCAACATAGCCGTTGAATCGTCTCAAACGGTATCTGCAACCTGCCAGCAGAACTATTCATCCATCCAGGAGTTTTCGGCGATGCTCGATGAAATGAAGGATGAAATCAATTCCCAAACGCAGGAAATAATGAACAACGATGTTATAGTAAATGAGCTTTCGGAACAGATTCAAGTAATTATAGACAATTTCAAAAATGTAAACAATATTGTTGCCGGAGCAAAAAAGCTGGGCGAGAACGGAAAGGATACTGTAAATACCTTAAAGAGCAATGCTGATGAAGTAAAAAAGACTATACAAGAATTCTCCGAGCTTATCGGAAGTCTCAAAAGAGAGTCGGCGGAAATTTCAAAAATAACTTCGACCATAAAGGGTATTTCCAGTCAGACAAATCTCTTGGCTCTCAATGCGACAATTGAGGCGGCAAGAGCGGGAGAGGCAGGAAAGAGCTTTAGCGTTGTTGCATCCGACATCAAGAAGCTTGCCGACCAGTCAAGGGTGTCTGCAAATTATATTGAATCAAAACTGAAAAACATAGGCAAGACCATTGAAAAGACCAATGAAGCTGTCAAGTCTTCCAACGAGGTAATCAGCGGGCATGACCATGCTGTTGTTGAAACTATAGACAAGTTTGACAACATAGTGGGCTTTATGGATAACATATTCAGTGCAATTACAAGTATTGCCGATTATGTGCAGCATATAGAAGATGCACGGTGCAATATTATTAAGTCCATGGAAAAGCTTAATGACAGTACGAAGAACAATATCAATGAGATACAGAATATTTCTGCCGCCATGGATGAGCAGGTGGATTTGATAAAGCATCTTCTCAGTCTTTCGGAAGATTTGAGTACACTGTCTGCAAAACTTGAACAGACCATTAATATATTTAAAATATAAAAAAGATACGTAATATTTTATATTGTAATATAGATAAAATGTGGTATACTAGGGAAAGGAAAATTTGATGTGAAAAATTAATTTTGAATTAAATTTTAATTAATTTTTATAGAGGGAGAGAAATATATGCAAAGCAGCACACTTTATAAATTCTGGCTGGAAAATGATTACTTTGATACAGAGACAAAGGAAGAGCTTTTGAGTATTAAAGACAATCCGAAGGAAATAGAGGAAAGGTTCTATAAGGATTTGGAATTTGGTACCGGCGGACTTAGAGGAATTATAGGTGCAGGAACCAATAGAATGAATATTTATACTGTCAGAAAGGCTTCCCAAGGACTTGCGGATTACATAAACAGTCTCGGAATGCAAGATAGGGGTATAGCAATTGCTTACGATTCCCGTTTCAAATCTCCGGAATTTGCTTTGGAAGCGGCAAAAGTTTTTGCAGGGAACGGCATAAAAGCTTTTCTTTTTGACGAATTAAGACCCACACCTGAGCTGTCTTTTACCGTAAGGCATTTGAATGCCGCTGCTGGTGTGGTTGTTACGGCAAGCCACAATCCCAAAGAGTACAACGGATACAAGGTATACGGCGAAGACGGGGGACAGCTTCCCGTTGAGGCATCAAACAAAGTTATATCTTATATAAACAAAATTGAGGATATAACAAAGATTAAGATTATGGAAAAGGATGAAGCAATAGAGAAGGGCTTGCTTAAGATAATCGGCAAAGAGATTGATGATGAGTATATATCAAAATTAAAAACTCTTTCTGTAAACCCTGAGCTGGCTAAAGAAATAGGAAGTACTTTTAAAATCGTATACACTCCGTTGCACGGTTCGGGCAACAAGCCTGTAAGAAGAATACTTGACGAAATCGGATTTAAAAATGTACTCGTGGTCAAAGAACAGGAGCTGCCGGACTGCGAGTTCTCCACAGTAAAGTCACCCAATCCTGAAGAGAAGGAAGCATTCAAGCTAGCCATTGAACTGGCGCAAAAGGAGAATGTGGACCTTATTATAGGTACTGACCCTGACAGTGACAGGGTGGGTATTGTTGTAAGGAACAAAGAAGGCGAGTATGTTCCCCTTACGGGTAACCAGACAGGTTGCTTGCTGCTTGAATACATATTGTCTCAAAAGAAGCAAAGAGGAGAACTGCCGGAAAATGGATTTGTAGTAAAGACAATAGTTACAACGGAGCTTGCCAGAGCTATTACTGAGGCTTACAATGTTGAACTTGTTGAAGTTTTGACCGGTTTTAAGTTCATAGGTGAGAAAATCAAACAGCTGGATGAGTTTGGAGACAAGAAGTACCTTTTCGGTTTTGAAGAAAGCTACGGATACCTTGCAGGAACCTTTGCGAGGGACAAGGATGCTGTTGTTGCATCCATGCTTATTGCCGAAATGGCGGCTTATTACAAATCAAGGGGCTTGACTCTTTACGAAGGTTTGTTGGAGATACTTGAGAAATACGGATATACCCTTGAAGGAATTACTTCATTTACCCTAAAGGGAAAAGACGGCGTGGAAAAAATAAAGTCGGCTTTAACAAGCCTTAGGGAAAACAAGGTTGTAAAGTTTGGAGAATATGAAGCCGTTGCGGTAAGAGACTATCTGACAAGTGAGAGATACGATGTGGCAACAGGTGCAAGGGAGAAATTAACGCTTGTAGAGTCGGATGTTTTGTATTATGAGCTTAGGGATAAAGCGTGGTTCTGTATAAGGCCTTCCGGCACCGAACCTAAAATAAAAATTTACTATGGCGTTACGGAAAGCAGTATGGATGCTGCAAAGGAAAAACTCAAGCATTTGCAGGATAATGTGCTTTCAGTGATAGAACCGCTTTTAAAAGATTGATTGTAAAATATACGATGTATTTTGACATGACGGAAAAATGTGCATGCATCACTTTATGGTGGTGTATGCACATTCTTTGATTTGGCCTCTTGGAATGAAATGAAAGAGGTATTTGGGCTTTTTTATTGATTCCTAAAATTGATTAAAATTGGTTGTCTATTATTTATAGAAGTAATTTGTGTAGCGTGTCTCAATGTGTGTTATAATAGTTAAGGTAAATGGTATATATAGCGATATATATGAAGAATATACGAAGTTTTAGGTATAGGTTTTCATGAGCATTCATGAAAATATTTTTTATATATTATGCCGAAAGCTAATGATAAGAAGGGTGATAAGGTTGCAAAAGTTTGTACACCTTCATGTCCATACAGAGTACAGCCTTTTGGATGGGGCAAACAGGATAAAGCATCTTATAAAGCGTACAAAAGAGCTTGAAATGGATAGTATAGCAATAACTGACCATGGTGTAATGTATGGAGTTGTTGATTTTTACAAAGAAGCCGTAAATAACGGAATAAAACCCATATTGGGATGTGAAATATATACTGCCAAAAGGTCAAGATTTGACAAACAGGGAGGCTGGGATTCGGACCCCGGTCATATGGTGCTTTTGGCAAAAAACAATACTGGATACAAGAATTTAATGAAAATTGTATCCATAGGGTTTACCGAAGGTTTTTACTATAAACCCAGGGTTGACATGGAAGTTCTCGAAAGGTACAGTGAAGGGTTGATTGCCATGAGTGCCTGCCTTTCGGGAGATATACCCAAAGCCATTTTAAACAACGATTATGAAAAGGCGAAGGAGCTTGCTTTAAAGTTTAACAGCATCTTCGGTCAGGATAATTTTTATCTTGAGCTTCAGATAAACGGAATCGAGGAGCAGAACATAGTCAACCAGCAGCTTATAAAGCTTGGCAGGGAAACGGGTATACCCCTTGTTGCCACCAATGACGCCCATTATCTCAGAAGAGAGGATGCTCGTGCCCATGAAATCCTTCTTTGCATACAGACAGGAAAGAGTATAAATGATGAAGACAGATTGAGATTTTCCACGGATGATTTTTATGTGAAATCTCCCGAGGAAATGATAAGTCTTTTTGAAAACATACCTGAAGCAATTTCCAATACCGTCAAAATTGCCGATATGTGCAATGTGGAGCTTGAATTTAACAAGCTGCACCTGCCAAAGTTTGACGTGCCGGACCAACAAGACCCTTACGAGTACCTAAGGTCTCTTTGCTACCGGGGATTTGAAAGAATATACCGCAAAGAAGACAGGGATGAAGAAAAGATAAAGAGGTTGGAATATGAGCTTTCGGTAATAAAGCAAATGGGCTATGTGGATTACTTCCTTATTGTTGGAGATTTTATAAGATATGCAAAGGAAAAAGGAATAATGGTGGGGCCCGGAAGAGGCTCGGCAGCCGGAAGCTTGGTAGCTTATTGCCTTGGAATTACAAATATTGATCCCATAAAGTACAACCTGCTTTTTGAAAGATTCTTAAATCCCGAGAGGGTAAGCATGCCCGATATTGACATAGACTTTTGCTTCGAAAGAAGGCAAGAAGTTATAGATTATGTTGTCCAAAAGTACGGCAAAGACCGTGTTGCACAGATAATTACCTTTGGAACCATGGCTGCAAGAGCTGTTATAAGAGATGTGGGAAGAGCTCTTGACATACCCTATGGTGATGTGGATGTTATTGCAAAGATGATTCCTTTTCAGATTGGTATGAATATAGAAAAGGCAATGGAGCTCAATCCCGAGCTTCATCAGAGGTATAACGAGGATGAAAGGATAAGGGAGCTGATTGATACTGCAAAGCTTCTTGAAGGAATGCCGAGACACGCTTCGACTCATGCAGCGGGAGTGGTTATTTCCAAGGAGCCGTTAACGGAATATGTTCCCCTTCAAAAGAGTGAGGACAGCATAACGACCCAGTTTACCATGGGACTTTTGGAGGAGCTTGGACTTCTCAAAATGGACTTTTTGGGTCTTAGAACTCTTACGGTAATAAGAGATGCGGTAGCCCTTGTAAATAAGAATCACAATAAAGATATAAAAATTGATGAGCTTAGAATGGATGACCCCAATGTGTTCAAGCTGATTGGAGAAGGCCGGACTGCGGGAGTGTTCCAGCTGGAAAGTGCGGGCATGACCCAGTTTATGAAGGAGCTTCAGCCTGCGTCCTTAGAGGATATAATAGCCGGAATATCCTTGTATCGACCGGGACCTATGGATCAGATTCCAAGATACATTAGAAACAAAAATAATCCGGAGCTTGTAAAGTATGACCATCCTCTATTGGAAAACATACTGAACGTAACTTATGGCTGTATGGTTTATCAGGAGCAGGTAATGCAGATAGTCCGTGATCTTGCAGGATATTCAATGGGAAGATCCGACCTTGTGAGACGCGCAATGGCCAAGAAAAAGATTAGTGTGATGGAACAGGAAAGAAAAAATTTTATTTATGGAATAGATGACGATAATGGAAATATTATAGTAAAGGGAGCAATTAGAAACGGTGTGGATGAGGCAACCGCAAATAAAATATTTGATGAGATGATGGACTTTGCAAGCTATGCCTTCAACAAGTCTCACGCTGCCGCTTATGCAGTTATAGCATATCAGACTGCATGGCTCAAATGTTATTACCCTGTGGAATTTATTGCGGCACTGTTAAACAGCTTCATGGGAAGCAGCGATAAAATATCCCAGTATGTACACGAATGCCGTAAGCTGGAGATTGAAGTGCTTCCTCCAGATATAAACGAAAGCGATGTTAGATTCACTGTTGTAAATGGAAAAATAAGGTTTGGGCTTGCTGCGGTTAAAAATGTCGGTGAGAATGCGGTAAGGACAATTATTGGTGAAAGGAATAAAGGTGGGAACTATAGGAGTTTTAGAGATTTTTTGGAGAGAATAGACGGAAAAGATGTAAACAAGAGATGCATTGAGAGCCTTATAAAAAGCGGAGCCTTTGATTCACTGGGAGTATATCGTTCGAAGCTTTTGGCGGTGTATGAAAAAATGATGGACGGAATATCAAGTTTAAGAAAAAAGAATATGGAAGGTCAGCTTTCCATATTTGATATGGCATCAAATGCCGATGCTTTAAAAAATGGCGAAAATCAAAATCTTTATCCGGATGATGACAATATTTATCCCGATATTGCGGAGTATTCGCCAAAGATGCTTTTGTCAATGGAAAAGGAGATGTTGGGACTATATATATCCGGGCATCCTTTGAGCGAATTTGAAAAAGAAATCGGCGAAATCGTTACGCTTTACAGCAAGGATATGGCGGCAAATTCGGAGGAAAGCAATGAAGCAATAAGTATGGACGGAATGAAAAATTTAAAAGACGGTATGATTGTGACAGTTGGGGGAATAATTACTGCTAAGAAATCAAAAACTACGAAGAACAATAATTTGATGGCTTTTGTCACACTTGAGGATTTGTACGGTACAATGGAGATAATAGTTTTTCCTGCTGTTTTGGAAAGGTTTTCAAGTCTGATTGAGGTGGAAAATATCGTTTTAATAAAGGGAAGTATAAGTATAAAAGAAGAGGAACAGCCAAAAATAATATGCGAGGAAGTAAGACCGTTAAGAAAAGGCGATATGGAGATTCTGCCCAAAAAGAGAGCTGAAAAGCTTTATTTGAGGGTGGAAGAAAACATGGACAGTGAATTGATGGAAGCCATGCTTTGTATGTTGAAGTTTTTTGGCGGAAATACTCCTGTATGCCTTTATAATGAAAATCAAAAAAAGCTTAGAGTATTGGAAAGGGATTGCTGGGTAAACCTTAACGATACTGTAGTTAGTGAGTTGAAATTGCTGATAGGAGAGGAAAATGTCAAAGTATCGTAAGCTTTGCTAAATTTCATATTGATTTTTAGTACAATTTAATATATAGTTATGTCGAGGTGGTTCTGTTTGGATTGGGATATGGAAAAAATATATGGGGATTATGTTGTGATTAAGGCTGAAGAAAATGGTGTGAATATTATTGGCCTGACCAGAGGTAAAGATACAAAGTTCCACCATACCGAGAAACTGGATAAGGGTGAAGTTCTTATTGCCCAGTTTACCGATAATACTTCTGCTATAAAAATCAGGGGAAAAGCCAAGATAATTAGCAGGCATGGAGAAGTTTATTCCGGTGAATAACGTAAAAAGGGGCGTGTTTTATATGTGGACAGTGGTGTATATGGCTCAAAGCAAGGAGATCGCCACTACTATGCAGGAATTGTTGACAAGTGAAGGAATTTTGGTTAAATTACGACCTATAAGTAAAAATCACGAAAATAACGACAACTATTATGAAGTGTTAGTCCCTGAAGCCGAAGTGGAAGAGGCCCATAGTGTTATTATTGAGAAGGGATATTGAATTAAAGTTAATATAGTTTTTTTATTATCCCGTGTTTAGCCTCTTGAAACACGGGTTTAATACTATTAAGGAGGTTATTGCTATGAGTAATGTAAAAACGATCGGAGTATTAACAAGCGGCGGAGACGCTCCAGGTATGAACGCAGCAATAAGAGCAGTTGTTAGGACAGGTCTTTATTATGGCTTCAAGGTTATGGGGATAAGAAAAGGCTTTAACGGCCTTATAAATGGTGAAATTGAAGAGATGACCGCAAGGTCTGTAGGAGATATAATTCACAGGGGAGGTACCATACTCCAGACAGCAAGATCTCCCCAGTTTAAGACGGAGGAAGGGCTTAAAAAGGCCATGTCCATGGCAAAAGTATTCGGTATCGATGCTCTTGTGGTAATAGGCGGAGACGGGTCCTACAGAGGAGCCAGGGATATCAGCAGGCTAGGACTCAATGTCATAGGAATTCCGGGAACAATTGACAATGACATTGCCTGTACCGATTATACCATAGGATATGATACAGCTATGAACACTGTTCAGGATGCAATAGATAAAATACGGGATACCGCATATTCCCATGAGAGATGCAGTGTGCTGGAGGTTATGGGAAGACATGCAGGATACATTGCCGTAAATGTGGGTATTTCCGGAGGTGCTGAGGCTGTTGTTCTTCCTGAGAAGCCTTATGATATGGATACCGATATAATAAAGCCTATAATTGAAGGAAGAAACAGAGGCAAAAAGCACTATCTTGTTATAGTTGCTGAAGGAGTGGAAGGTAAAGCCATCGAGATAGCAAAGGAAATTACGGAGAAGACAGGCGTTGAAGCCAGAGCTACCATATTGGGACATATTCAAAGGGGAGGAAGTCCTACTGTATATGACAGGGTAATGGCAAGCCAGATGGGAGCGAAAGCTGTTGAAGTTTTGAAGGAGAATAAACGCAACAGGATTATTGTATTTAAGGACAATCAGGTGGGTGACGTGGATTTGGATGAAGCTTTGGAAGCAAAGAAAACAATTTCCGAAGATTTGATTCAGCTAAGCAAAATATTGTCACTGTAATTTGATATAGAAAGTTTCATTATCTGAAAATAACGATAATATGGCAAGGAGAATAAGCATTGTACGTATCGGAGACGGAAATTGTTGTAAGATATGCCGAAACAGACCAAATGGGAATAGCTCATCATTCAAACTATCCTATCTGGTTTGAGGCAGCGAGAACGGATTTTATAAAAAATATGGGGATGCCGTATTCAAAAATCGAAGAAAGAGGTTTTATGCTTCCTCTTATTCAGCTTGAGTGCAGATATAAAGGTGCGGCAAGATATGAGGACAAGCTTGTTGTAAAAACCTCTGTAAAGCAAATATCGTATACCAGGGTAACGTTTTATTACGAGATTTTTAAATGCTGTGATAATTCGCTGATAACGACAGGTGAGACGGTGCATGCATGGACGGACAGAAATTTAAAGCCTGTAAATATAAAAAAACATGCACCGGATATCTTTGAATTATTGAATAAAGCCATTTTATAGAGATATAATTATTTTAAGGTGGTGGGTGGGTGAATATTCCAAACATATTGACTGTTATAAGGTTTGTTTTTGTGCCTTTTTTTGCTTATTACCTTTTTAATGAGCGGTATACCGTTGCAGTAGTGTTATTTCTTTTAGCGGGAGTTACCGATGTAATGGACGGACTGATTGCGAGAAAATTCAATATGATTACATCCTTTGGAAAGCTTGCGGATCCTTTGGCCGATAAACTGATGCAGTTGACTGCATTGACTATTCTTACCATACAGGGCATTATACCGTTGCCGGTTTTGATAATTGTTGTTGCAAAAGAGTCTTTCATGGTAATTGGCAGTATTTTTATATATAAAAAGGTTAATTTTGTCGTACAGGCTGACTGGTACGGTAAGTTTGCCACCGTGGTTTTTTTTCTGGCAATAGTATTGACTATACTTGTAAGGTCGGTAGGGTTTGCAAATTCTTATTCGAACATTGTAGTTCATATTGCTGTCATAATCGCGGTTGTCTCAACGCTGTTTGCCTTTTTTATGTATTCAATTCAATTTAGAAAACTAACAAAGAAATCAAACTAATTTTTTTCAAAAAAATTCTCATATAGATTGCATGATGATGGGATTATTATACTTTTTAGTCAAAATTATCATGTAAAAATTATGTCAATATAATTACAAAGAATTGAACTAAGTTGACTCACACCCCCAATTCGTTATATAATTATTATATAAGGGAAAGTGTAACTTTATAATATTATTTTAGAGAGAAT
>NZ_DAORXT010000068.1:0-15797 GCF_035371925.1 Acetivibrio sp.
ATTCTAACTTATTTTGGCCGTTTTGTCTGTCTTAATTTCTGGTATCATTATACAATCCCTCCGTTATTGATATATCGTTAAGTGTGTAAAATAATCGAAAAAAGGCATAAAAACACCGCAGAAAGTAGCCTACGGATAAACTTCAAACTCTGCGGTTTGTACAAATATGCAAAAGCGCAAGCCATAGTCCCGCAATATAATGCCGGTATAAACTTGTCAAAAAAATTACTTTAGCAAATACATAAATATAAGTGAGAGCACCAGTGTAACAACTCCCGCACCAAATGCCAGCAATACCTTTTGATATGGCCTTTTGCCCTCTTCCCTTGCCTTTGCAATTTCGTCCAATCTTTTACCTTCAATAAATGCAATAATTTCGCGATATGTTTGAATATCAAAACCCTTTTTCCTCCGTTCAATCAAATTTAAGTGAAGATGTAGAATTAACGCAAAGTCATCTGGAAAGTCTAACGACATTGGAAGCACCTTCGTCCAAAATCAAGAGTATTGAAGGGCTTCAATATGCAATTAACCTTGAGGTACTTGATGTTACAAATAATGATATCGTGGATCTGCAGCCTCTGTCCAACCTTGAAAAATTACAGGATTTATTTTTAGGTTACAATAATATTAAGGATTTATCGCCGCTTTCCAACTGCACCAGCTTAAAAAGGCTTTATATTCACTGTAACCGGGTGGATAGTCTAAAACCTTTGCATAAATTAGAAAATATAAAAACACTTACAACGGATGAAAATAATATATCAAGTCTTGAGGGCATTGAAAATATGAAAAACCTGACAAGTTTATATGCAGGCAGCAACAGGCTTACTGAAATAACGCCTGTCTCACAGTTGCTTTCGTTGGAAACAGTATATTTATATGATAATAAAATTAAAGACATCTCTCCTCTCCAAAACTTAACAAATATTGAATCTCTTCGATTAGAAAACAATAAAATCAAGGATATCTCTTTTCTTAACGGACTGACACGGATAAACAACATTAATTTAGAAAATAACCAAATTGAGGATATTTCTGCATTGGTAAAGCTTGCGGAGAACGGTGCATTCAATTTTAAGTACAAAGGTTTGGATTATGATATCAATATAGCTGGAAATCCGATTAAAATTGAAAAAGATAATACAATAAAGAAGTTGGAGCAACTGGATGTAAGGGTGAAATATTAAAAGTCAACATAGAAAGCAGAAGCTCTCTTCAATGCTGTATTATCCAAATCGTGCTTTCCCGAAATTTACGAAACTCAGAAAAATATTCGAATTTTTCATCTAAAGCATTTATAAGCCCGCCTCCCTCATAAGTGAAAAACAGACCCCTTTTTCGTTTAAAACTCATTTCCTGAATATAAATAAATACTCATGTGCTATTAATAAAAAATTATACTTTATACTCTGGTTCCTCCAGTAACCGGTTGAACTGCAATTATGCTGTTCCTTTATCACAATTTCTTTTAACTTAAAACCTGCTCGTAAAAACGTCTGCATTACATTGAAACCAATAGGAATCATGTGACCTTTTCTCCGAGTATCGCCCATAAGAATTGCACAAAATCTACCTTTTTTCAGCACCCTGTAGCTCTCTTTTGCCACTTTTTCCATTTCAACTAAAAAGTCATTGATATCATAATGGGAAAGATCCCCTTGTATGTCTTCGCTATACTTAATGATATTGCTATAAGGCGGATGGGTGCATATAAGATCTATGCTTTCATCGTCAATAAATCCAAGGTGCCGGGCATCTCCAACATGTACCTCTGCCTCTCCGCAATCCTCTTTTTCAAAATTTATATTACGCGAAGTCAAATTTACTGCCTCAGGGTTTATATCAACACCTATACCTTTTCTTTTCAAAAGCTTTGCTTCAACAAGCGTTGTCCCGCTTCCCACAAATTGATCGAGCACAGTTTCCCCTTCTTTGGAATATCGCATAATAACATTCCTCGGAATAAAAGGTGACCAATTGCCCCTGTATTTTCCGCTGTGCGTAGCCCAGTCACCCCTGTCAGGAAAGCTCCATACAGTGGATGTCTCAAGATTGAAATTCTCAGGTTCCCACGTTCTAATATTCGGCTTACCGACAAAATAACCTTTTGCGTTCTCTTCGAAATATATCCTTGCCTCTTTTGCGACCTTTTTGACAAACGCTTGAGTTACATCATTGTTCGTTGCCGTATCTTTTATATTTAAGTCATTCAGAATATCGTTTTTTATATTCTCAACAAGCCTCAAATATCCATCTTTATGCCTTTTTTCAAGATGTTCAGGATACTGTGTTCTGGTATGCTCTTCTCCACAATACAAACACTTAACTTTTCTTCCCATAATTTTCACAACCCTTGTGATATGATGTCCTCAAGAATACCTTTTTGGACCATATCAAGATTTAATATATAATCCACCTTATCAAAAGACTCCCTTAGAGGCTTCTGAGCAGTTTCCCAACCTTTACCGTCTGTAATCCAAATAAATCCGTGCTCAGGTGTCTCATTCTTGATAAAGTTAAACAGTGTAGAAAATTCTCCAGCTACTGACTTTAGTTTCGAACCGCCACCGCCATAATAATTTGTTTCAACGAGATATAGTTTTTGGCCATTGTCTATTGCAAAATCAAATGAACGCTCCGATTTGTCTACAGAAACATCATATTCGAAA
Source organism: Acetivibrio sp. (assembly GCF_035371925.1). Lineage (NCBI taxonomy): Bacteria > Bacillati > Bacillota > Clostridia > Acetivibrionales > Acetivibrionaceae > Acetivibrio > Acetivibrio sp. The sequence continues at coordinate 2,673 of NZ_DAORXT010000068.1, forward strand.
GATGCTTTAATCTTGTGCGAGGTAGCTTGGGGCAGATATCGGTAATTATTTGTGGAGCAAATTTTTTTAATAAACAGCTCTGTTATCATCTCCATAGCCGTACCGCTACGGTTTTTCCTTGCATTGGTGTCAAGACCTACTTCAACGCCAATTACATAATCAACAACACTTTTTATGTTTTTCTTCTCAAACATCGAAAGAAGACCGGTTTTTTTAGCGAACTCAGCCAGCATTTCTATTTCATCAGGACTATATTTCTTCTTTTTCCGAAACACATATTCTTTGTAATTAAAAACATTATCTTCAAGCGGGTCAAGCACTTTAATACTTTTCTCTCTTAAAGCCAGTAAAATGGGAAGAATTTCTGCTATTTCGGGATATCTTCCTATTAACATTTTAAATTCTTCCACTATGTTTTCCTTGCCGACAAGGTAGTTCAAAATATTTAATACAACTTCGACGCTTCCTACCTTGTTCATTACTTTTTCCCAAGCAACAAAAAAGTCCCAACCCTTAATGGTCTCCTTCATATGCTGTAGCAAGTATTCAAAAACTTCATCTGCATTATTGCAGCCAAGCCGGCTTTTGAATATATCCGAATATTTCATGCCATGCCCCCTGTATTTACTTCATAATTTGTAACAAGAAGTTCACTAATCAATCCCCTTCGACTGCCGTTTGAATTAATTGCCCTTTTAGCCTTTATTCTGTGAATGAAAAAATTTTTATACAGCTCATCAAAAAAATTATCATTCGGGTCTTCATTTTTAGGATCAGAGTTACTTAGCATAAGTAAAGCACCTGTATCATTCATTTCTGAAAAGAAATTCGCCAGTTGTATCTGAGCTTCATCTGTAAAATCAAATTTACTATAAGATGTAAAACTAGATGTAACATTAAGTGGCCGATACGGGGGATCAAAATAAACAAAACTATCCTTATTAACATATCCGGCACACTCTCTATAATCTCCGGCAAATATATGCACCCTTTGAAGCAAAAAGCTTGCAGCATACAAGTTATCCTCATCACAAATAGTCGGATTTTTATAATCCCCGGACGGTACATTGAAATGGCCTGCACGATTAACTCGGTAAAGTCCGTTAAAGCAAGTACGATTTAGAAAAATAAACTGTGTAGCCCTTTCAATGTCTGGCTGACCGCTCTTTAAAGTTCGTGAATTGTATGCATTTCTTATCTCATAATACATGCCTTTTCGAGATTCTTCATCTAAATTTAAATATTTAGACTCTAAACCCGAAAGATATTCCACCAAGGTATCTACATCATTTTTAATCGCTGCATAGGTGTTAATTAAATCCTCATTTATATCAAATATAAAAGCTTCTTCAACTTTATATTTCTGCAAAGTTTCAAATAAAACTGCGCCTCCTCCTACAAAAGGCTCTATATAACGTCTTATACAACCTTTAATAAGCGAAGAAGGATAATACTGTTTAAAAGTGTCGAGCAACTGTCCTTTTCCTCCTGCCCACTTTACAAAAGGTTTTGCACATACAGTAGAATCAATATTAATAATACTAATTGCAACTCCCAATTCGTTATCTCCCTTCGTATTTTCGTTTTTTATCCCGATGTATCTTCAAGTTTCTAATCATCCGTCAATATAACCTGTAATAATCCGTGTCTATCTATACATGGTATTCTGCCACGACTATCGCTTCTTTAGCCATAACAAGTCACAATATAATATGCGATAATTTTCCATACCCCAATTGAGAAAACTAATCCAACTAAATAATACTTTATTCCAAAAACATAATAAAATCAATACATAAATCTGCCAAATACTTCAAATTTATTACAATACTTTTAGATTACAAAGTGTAGAATAACTTAACATTTCGCTCCAAATTCATATAGCAAAATTTAGTTTTGTCTTTTTACTTTTTCACACTATGCTATATTATCAACAGATATTATCATTAAACCGCAATGAATCTTTTCATAAACTGCCTCCATTATCACTGAGAGTATATTGGTAGCCTTCTTCTGCACTTGTTCCGTCACATTTATGTCCGTCGCTGGAAAAGCAAATGTAAATATTCAATAAAATCTCTTCCTCTCTCGGGTCGCTGTTGTTTGCTTCAATCTTCGTCTTTATGTCAAGTATTTGAGGTACTTTCCTTCTTGTTCATTGCAATCTCCATTTCCTTATGCATGCTTTACAAAAAGACGCAAACAATAAAGTTGAAGGCAAAAAAGAAATGTGTTACAATCAAGTGCATAAAAAAATCTGTTTCGAAAGGTGACATAAATGAAGCAAAAAAGGCAGTATCCCAAAGTCATGATATCCTCCAAGGCGGAACGCAGTGTCAAAAATGGACATCCATGGATTTACGGAGAAGAGATTGTAAATACAGAGGGTGAGCTCCAAAGCGGCGGTCTGGTAGATGTGTTTGCGGGAAACGCCTTTATGGGTACTGGCTTTTACAATAGTGCCAGCAAAATTACCGTTCGGCTTATTTCTCGCAATGCCAACGACGTATTTGATGCTCGCTTTTGGCGCCGCCGTGTGGAATATGCCGTTCGTTACCGCAAAACCGTCATGCCCGGTGCAGATTTCGACTGTTGCCGTCTGATTCACGGTGAGGCTGACCAAATGCCGGGGCTGACAGTGGACCGCTACGGCAGCATTTTGTCCGTGCAAATCACCTGCCTCGGCATGGAACTTGTCAAGGATATGGTTTACCATGCCCTCTGGGATGTACTTGCTGAAATGGGTGAAACTATTACCGGTATTTTCGAACGCAATGACATTGCTCTTCGCACACGGGAAATGCTGCCTGAGTATAAGGGCTGGTACCGGTCCGATGGCATACCTGTGCCTAAATCCGCGATTACGGAAATATGCGAAAATGGCGTGAGATATCTGGTAGATGTGGAAAACGGGCAAAAAACCGGCTTTTTCCTTGATCAAAAGTATAACCGCGCTGCTGTGGCCCGGATTGCCACGGGCAAACGGGTACTGGACTGTTTTACCCATACCGGTTCCTTCGGCCTTAATGCAGCTTTAGGTGGAGCAGAGCATGTGACCTGCGTAGATGTCTCCCAATCGGCCATTGACATGGCAAAAGCAAATGCCGTACGCAACGGACTGGACGGAAAAATGGATTTTCTGTGCGAGGATGTGTTTGATTTGCTGACAAAACTGGCAGAGCAGAAACGCCAGGACTATGACTATATCATCCTTGACCCGCCGGCCTTCACCAAATCCCGCAAAACGGTGAAGTCTGCTGCCCGCGGATATAAAGAAATTAACTTGAAGGCTATGAAACTACTGCCCCGTGGCGGATATCTGGCAACTTGCAGTTGCAGTCACTTCATGACGGATGACTTGTTCCGTGAAGTGCTGGCAAGTGCTGCAAAGGATGCTTCCGTATCCCTCAGGCAGATTGAGGCTCGCCAGCAGGCACCGGACCATCCCATCCTGTGGAATGTTCCGGAGACGGACTACCTTAAGTTTTATATTTTCCAGGTTGTATGACCAGTATTTCAGAAAACAGGTAGAGTCAAACTTTTAATTAACCGGAAAATCAAAATATGTATCCGGATAAGGTTCATTCTTTAACTTGTAATGCCACCATTCCTTGGTGTAGGCTTCAAACCCGGCAGCTACCATGGCATCCCGCAAAATGTTCCGGTTTTTCTCCTGCTCGGGAGTAATTAAATGGGTTCCATGGTTGGAAATTTCACCAAAGAAATCAAAACCGCTCCCCATATCCAGTTCTTCGCCTGTAGATATATGGGCCAATGTCAGGTCAACCGTACTTCCCCTAGAATGGCCGGATTTTTCTGCAATATAACCCAATTTAAATAAAACAGACTTGTCCAATTCAGGATAATATTTTTCCTTCATTTTTGCATCATCCAAGTCCTGTGCCCATCGCACAAAATGGTTAACGGCCCTTTGCGGGCGATAAGCATCAAAAATTTTTATGTAATATCCTTGCTCATATAATGCATCTGCCGCTATTTTAAGTGCATAAGCCGCTTCCTCGGTAAGTATGGCCTTCGGCGCTTCATACCCGTCAATCACCGTTCCTGTAAAATTATCATTGCTAAAATACCGGATTTCAAGCTGCGCAGTTGGGATCACATCAGTTACATATACAAATCCGTCAGGAAGTGAATATTGATTTGAATCAGGCGCAATAGTGGGCTCAATAACCGTTGACGGCTCCGTTACCGCTAAAGCTTTAGATGGCGTGGCAGATGAAGATACCGGACTCAATGTCACTACCATGTTGGATGTAGTTGCCGGTTTCCCATCTGAAACGCATGATGTAAATAGAATCAATACGGCGAGAATAACTATGAAAAATTTTATATTTGGCAAGTTATTATTTTTACCTTTTTCATAACTTGCTCTTCTTGATGCTGGCACATTACCACTCCTTTTTCCACATTTCGCGGTGGCATATTGTTTCAAAACCGATGGCTGTATAAAATTCCGGTACGCTACCAAAGCAGCATGTCGCACCAAGGGCTTTTGATTTCTATATTCCCACCGTATGAGTAATTGTAGCAAGCCTTATTCTGAGATACTTGAAAGTTTGACATCAATGAACTGATTGATTTTCAAGTGTTTGATTGTCTGTTTCTCAAACCTTCATAGGCATTATTTAATGCTTCAACCAATAAAAAAACATTAGTTATAGGATCGCCTTGAGGTTCCCCCATTTGCACCTTTTGAGCCCACAGCTTTCTTGCTGCTTGAATAGCAAAATTTTGTCGTTCTTTCAAGCGAGAATACATTCCTTTTGTTCCATGTGTATAACAGATACCTAAATATTCACTTATTCTTTTGTCATACTCTGTTTTACTTATAGTTCCAGTTACCATTTGAAAATGCAGCAAAAACCACAATTCAAAACACTGCACAGAATAAATCGCATTAAACTTCTTCGCCCTTGCCGCTTGTACCGCACGATTAAGGCCCTCAGGATCTCCATCACAGTCAAAAACACACCAAACTTCGTCGGGTGAGATCGTCCCATATTTCTTATTCAATTTAACCCATACCTTGTTAGCCTTTGTAACTACGTTTTCATGTTGCCCGGCTCCCGGGACAATATATACAGCACCGTAACTATAGTAATATCCTCTGTCCGAAGCCGCACCTAATTTGCTATAATAGGGAAACGCCTTAAAATAATCCGCCTCCGTAACTTCTCCTTCGCAAACAATGAGGAAAAACGGGCTAGGGCGTATATATTTCTTTTGTCTTTTATAACTGGATGTATCTCGCTTCTTCCCCACAATATAACCCCCTGTCCACTTTTATATGTTCAAGTTAAACTCCCCAAGATATGGGATGGCACCAAAGCGACCGGCTAAATAATTATTCAAATAATTAAAATTACTTCTAATATCCAAATCGATGTCATATAAACTGTACATGGTGCTTTCTCCATATTCATTCTTTTCAATAAAATATATCTGGTCTCTCCGAAGTAACTTAGGATTCATTAAAAGTGTATTATGGGTAGTAAAAATCAACTGTGCATTATGTGGGTTAGTCTTAGAATCATTAAAAAGTCGTATTATTCTCTCACACAATAGCGGATGTAAGGAACTTTCAATCTCATCTACAAGAAGAATGCCTCCATTCTTTAGCACAAATAAGACCGGGAACAGTAAGGCGTATAGCTTCGCAGTTCCTCTCGATTCCACATCCAGTGGAAATCTTTCTTCACCAACAATGTTATACTGCTCATCATATTTAAAATGATGCATATATGTTTCCAACTCGTTAGACTCAGCAGCTTCAACACTTTGACCCTTTTGCTTTATAAACTCAATAAATTGGCGAAGAAATTCATCCTCATCAGTCTTCTTTTTGATTACAGAAATACCTGCGATACCAATATCAGCATCTTTCAAGAAAGACAAAACCTCTTCTTTGGAAAGAATCTTACTCTCCGAACCCTTTAAAATCTCCTCTTCTATCATACTTTTAAAAAACATCTCCGGTAGATTGCTTGGTCGTATATAAAATTTTAAATAATTAACAATTTCTTTTGCCCAATCAAATTCTTTAATCGAATCTTGGGCCAATGTAAATAAAAATGGCCTTGCGACATCAGGTTTTATATAATCCAATGCCTTTTTATCCTCAAAATATGTTCCTGTACGGACAATTTCATTCCTTTTCCTTTCAAAATAACATGCCTCTTGCCTCTTTGGCACAAAGTACAACCATTCCGAATAAATACCCTTGTTATCTATCTCAATACCATAGCGATGACGTTTACCATTCAGAAAAAACGATATTTCAAAAAATGCAGGCTTATTCTGACTTTCTGTGTCAAGTTTAAAGTATGGTAAATTAGCTATCATTTTATGAGTATCAGCATATGAGGAAAAAATGTTATTAAGAAAACTAAACGATTCAATTAAATTTGATTTTCCACTAGCATTAGAACCAAAAATTGCAGCACTTTTTAACAGCGTCATACTTTCATGTTGAAACAGATTAGTATCCGATAACTCTCGATTGTTATCAGCTACCATTGACAAAACAATTTCATTCTTAAATGACATAAAATTTTTGACCCTATACTCAATCAACATGAAATCCACCCCCTCATTTATTAAATAATAACACTTTTTCGCACTACTCGCAACATTTTCGCGAAATTTTCTCATAAATCGCACCACCATTTTAAAAATTCTTATATCATATTATTCACATTGTATAGGAAAATATGCAAAACACTTCCCTATATTCCTCTTGATTAATTGATTCTTTTGAGGAAATTGATAAAATCGCAGATGAAGTAATAAAATTTGAACACAGCTGTGCCTACGGAATATCGGCGGCACTTTGTGCTTCAATGTACAATACCGTATGTTACTTCCAGTATTGCAAAACAAAAAAGCCCTAACGGGCTTATGTTTTTATGTCATTTTTTCACTTCATTATATAATGCAAAATATCAGTTTATTAAATCGTCCAAATCTTCTTATCTTTCAAATATTTTCAGCAGAAACATCTTTACTTTTTCATGCTTTCCGGTATACGGATGTTCTCGCAATGGTAAATTAAAACGTGTTTTACCTTTCAAAACAGTGGTCGGGTGTGTAAACTCCCTAAAGCCCCACTCTCCATGGTATGCGCCCATTCCCGAATGTCCTACCCCATTGAACGGTACACCCTTTACCATCATATGAATGCAAACTTCATTAATACATCCTCCGCCGTACTGCTGAGTTGACATAACCTTATTTGCCCACTTCATATCTTTGGTGAAAACATACATAGCAAGAGAATGTTCTCTGTCAGCAATGGTCTCCATGAGCTTGTCGACTTCTTCATCCTTGAAGGGCACAATCGGCAGAAGAGGGCAGAAAAGCTCATGTCTTACTATGTCCTCGTCTACTTTGACCGGATAAATCATTGTCGGAGCAAAACGTCTTGTTTCTTTGTTGCCTTTTCCACCGAAAATAATTCTATCTTTATATTCTTCAGCCGTTTTCCGGCATTTGTCATATGCCGCATCATTAATTAGCTTCGGATACTCTTCATTTTCCTCGGGCTTTTCACCGATTTGTCTGATAAATTCCTTCTTTAACGCCTCTATAAAGGAATCCGCTATCTCATCAGCCACCGCAACCTGATTGATATTAATGCAAATCTGACCTGCATTGCAAAGCTTGAAAAATGCAATTTTGCGTGCAGCATCCTTTATATCTGCGTCTTTTCTGACAATACACCAGTTGCCGTTTTCACCGCCAAGCTCAAGCGCAACCGATGTAAGGTTTTTCGCCGCTTGTGTAAGCACATGCTTGCCGACTTCCGGTGAGCCAGTGTAGAATATTTTATCAAACCGCTGTGCAAGGCACATATCAGCCACATCATGACCGCCGTCTATAACCGTGATATAGTTTTCGGGAAAAGTTTCTGCAATCAGTTTCTGCAAAGCTTTGGTGCAGGCCGCCGATTTTGAGCTTGTCTTAATCACTGCGGTATTGCCTCCTGCAATACATGCCGTCAATACCCCTAGTGTCAGAAGAATCGGAAAATTAAACGGACTGATAATCAGCGAAACACCGTATGGAAGCTTGTATACCGTGGTACGCGTGCTTGGAAAACACATAAGGCCGCTGAAATGCTTTTCCGGCCTTGCCCATTTTTTCAGTCCCCGTATGGTTTCGTTTATTTCCACTATTACAGGCCCAATATCGCACAAATATGCCTCTGTTTTGCTGCGCCCCAAATCTTCGTACAACGCCTTTTCAAGCTCTTCCTCATGGGCAATTACTGCAGCCTTCAATTTTTTTAGCTGATGCAGCCTCCATTTAACGTCAAGAGTGACCCCGGAGCGAAAAAACCTCCTTTGATTCGCCACTATTTCCTGTATTTTCTCTTGTGTATAAGTCATGATACCCTATCCCCTTTCTAATCTCGTCGAGCAAACGAACAATTTCCTTGTCGCTGAAAATTTTTGAAGGCGAATAATTAATGGAATCGGCATTTATCATCTTAATAAGTTTTTTATAGTCTTTCTCGTCAATCAAATCACAACCTTTTTCAAAGCCGCAGGTCTTAAGCAGTTCTTCCAGAGCGGCAATAAATCTGTCCGCCGCAGCAGCTTTGTCATCGGTTTCTTTGGAAAATCCGCAATAAACTGACAGCCTTGCAAGCTTATCCATGCAAATTTCTTTTTGAAATGAAACAACCGGTATAAGGCACAGCGCAATTGCTTTTCCGTGAGGAATGTCATACAAGGCCCCGATTGAATGTGCAAAGGCATGGACATATCCGGCAAGCTGCTTGTTGATGGCATTTCCGCCGTAATAGGCGGCAAGACACATATTCTGCCTTGCATCAATATTGTGCGGATTTGAAATAAGAGACGGTAGATTTCGGAATACAAGCTTTACACATTCGCGGCTTTTTTGAATATCTTCATCCCTTGTCTTTATGTCTGCAAGACACCCTTCTATACCGTGGCTTAGAGCATCAATTCCACAGCATACCGTAATGTTTTCAGGCGCACCGGTTGTCAGCTCGCTGTCAAGCACAACATGAGAGACATTGAGCCCAACAACAACTGTGGAGCTTTTTATCCCTTTTTCATTCTTAACCATGGCCGCAACAGTAATTTCAGCACCTGTTCCGGCCGTACTCGGTACAGAGATAACAGGTAAAGTTTTTCCCCTGACATAGATGAATTTGCGCAGGAGACTTTTAATATTGTGCCTCGGCATTTTTACACCGGCGGCTATTATCTTGCAGGAATCCAGTACGGAACCTCCTCCGAGAGCTATAATGCAATCGGCGCCGCAGTTTATAGCAACAGTTCTCCCTTCTCTGATTATGTCAATTGTAGGTTCAGATGCAATATTATTAAATACAGTGCATTTGATGCTGTTTGCTTTCAACGAGTTTAGAATTTTTTCGTGATAACCAAAAGAATAAACTGTTTTGTCGGTTATAAGAAGCACCGATTTGAATCCTGCTTCCTCACAAATCTCACCGATTTTTTCTCTTGAACCATAGCCCTCAGTCACAACAGGCTCAGGCTTTGGAACCGGTTTGATTAAAATTCCCGGCAATTTGCGGATTATTTTTCTGAGCAAATAAAAAGACATTTTTGTCACCTCAAACTATAAACCTATAAAGACATCCGTTGGAGTTTGTTATATCTTTGGAAAACTACGAACTAAAAGATTAATTCTTTTTTATCAGCTATCTACTCAAGAGGTTATAGATAAATGTAAATTCGAATTAATTAAAGCTCTCTTTCCATCTCCTTACAAAAGTTTTGCTTGAAGTGATTGATTCATCTTGCCATTTCCAATTTGAATACTTTTTATTCTAAAAAACCTGTTTTAAATCCTGCAGTGTTCTCATGTATCTGGATCTAAAGTTCAAAATATATTGTAAATCATTTGTCTGTTTTTTTCAACGCATAAGAGCTATTGCCAAAAAATTCATATAGCAGCAATCAACCTATTTTATTTAACATAAATCTCTCGGTCCATTTGGAACATTGCGAATTTGAAGCAACTCCAATACATATGGCACAAGTTCCATTAGGTCCTTTATGATCATGCAGGCGGTCTGCATGGGTTAATATAAAAGCTGCCGATAAGAAGGAGGCAACGATCATGCAAATGCAAATCGTCAAAGCAATACTCTTTACCTTTATTAATAATTATTTATAATTAATAAACACTAGTCCGATTAGGCATATTACAACACCAACAATTTTATTCCAAGTCAATACTTCTTTGTATAGTAAAGTTCCAACAAAGATCAATGCAACTGCAAGAAAAGCACTATGTACAATCTGGGCTGTACTTACTTGCCATCCGGCTCTATAGGCATAAATCCAGCCAACTTCAAGCCCCACCAATACAGCTCCAAACGCAAACGGTGCCCAGTTTATTTTACCGAATTCCCTGATTATACTTGTCCCCTTGTTCATTGCAAAAAACAAAATCAAGGACATTACTGCTCCTACAGAGTAGGTTATAGTCAAAGAAGCAAACGGATTCATGTTATTTGGTACGGATTTTGCACAAATTTGATATATCGTGTTTGATAATACGACCAGTGCAATCGGCCAGATATAATTAAACATTTTTATATTCCTCCTTGTATGATAAAAACTTTAAAACGCACTATCCCCATATAAAAGCATTTATTTCCATTATTTGGTTTTATCATCAAAACCATATAAAGCCTTTATTAAAGGAACAATTAGAATTCTTCCGGGAATGGCAATACAGTTCGTTTCTTCCTTTACTTCACGTGCCACTGCCTTGCGTGGTTCCTCATTTATTTCTACTGAGCCCTATATGCACAAATAATTATACCAGCTATATAAGCCAACTTGAATACAAATAGCCGTAAAAAGCCCTTTGCACTCAAAGTCTCAGATATGTATAAGCTGCGTCTCTAATATCTCTTTAAATTTATCTTTTAGACCTTCAATAATCAATTAGGCTACCTATAAAAAAACGAATGGCACCAAGAAAAAATAAGATACTTATAAATCAGTAATAATTATCGCATGTCCGGAATAAAAAGGCCATAAAAACATTAAAGCCATTACTTCCCATAGTTACAAGGAAGTAATGGCTTTATTATTCCGCTTCTATTATTCTACATAGCTTATGCTTGTGTCTACACCGATTGTACTAGTCGTACCGTCCCAAGTTATGCCAATATCAAAGGCTTTGGCTACATCTCTTAACTTGAAATAGTTGTTTCCGTTGATGTTATAAGCCGTCAGGAATATTTCTTTGCCGTCTTTATAAATCTTTGACGTGGTAGGGATTGCAACTTTTGCTTTACCGTCACCCTTTGCCAGCTCGCCGCCTGCCGGGGTGTAAGGTTTGTTTGAGATCAGGTTGATTGCGTTGTTTGCTCCGTCCCAAGTAACTTCAAAATTCTTTTCCGTATTGTTTACGGCCTGTGCAATATCTCTTAGCTTGAAGTAGTTGTAGCCATTGATGTTATAGGCCTCAAATTCAACAACTTTGCCGTTTACCAATACCTTGGAAGTTGTCGGGTTGACATTTACCGGAGTTGAATCTTTAGGAACCGGAGCCTCAGCCGGGGTGTCAACCGGTATATCACCTATGTGTACGCAAAAAACACCCGGAAAACTCGAAGAAATAAGTCCATCATCTACAAGAATAAAAAAGTATTTACCCGGTTTGCTTAAGGTAGCAGTAGTACCGTCAGCAATCAACCAATCTTCCGGTGGCTCGCTATAGGTCTGTTTATTGTCAAAATTATAAACATATTCATCATAGGAATAGTATTTGGGGTCAAAGGTTGTTGGGATATCTCCCTTATAGGTAAAATAAAAAGTTCTCATTGCAGTTTTTGCAGTAATGATTACCGGTCCGGTCTCTGCATAGTATGTAGGAACGCCGCCATTGTCATTGTAATATGCCAGAATATCTTTGACGGTTATCTCTTCATCTTCATCATAATCATAATCCACTACCATGTTAAGAGACTCAACAGGAAAATCAAAATATACTTCTGCTTCTGTTTCGCTTAATATCTCATTTTTCTTTGAAGAGATGTTTGTCAACTCAATTACAATGCTTCCTTTGTTGTTCGAATCGCTGTACCCTCCATAAAATGTTTCGGTTGTAGCTGCAAAGGCTGTTGTAGTAAGTACAAGCAAAAATACTACGGCTACTACGGTCGATGAAAAACGTTTTCTCATTTAATCCTCTCCTTTTTAGTTGATAGTATTACCGCTAATATTATGCGTGCACTAATATATATCGACATCTATCGACCTTTTTTTTATAAACTCCAACCTTATTTTTAGAAATCTATGGTTTACTCATATCCCTAAATCTACCCATACCTTTGTATTTCAATTTCATTCCGCCAATAATGGAAAACTTACAGCGATACTATTTCTACGGCATTAATGATTCATATCTTGGATTTTCTATTGCCTTTGAATATTTAATAGTGCAATATACTAAAACTCAATCATTTTCCATGCTTTCAGGACTTGATTCTTTGTTTTTTTATCCAATATCTCACCGGAAAGCACATTTAAGACAAAGCTTTCTATTTCATCCGTTTTATGTTTTTCCCGAATATTTAGTAAAACGTTCAGAATATCAATCAGTATTGATTTTCTCATAGTTTCTTTAACAGCCATGATATCAAGGGAAATTAATCCTGAGGCTATTTTTTCATTCAGTTCCGGCTTTGCCGAAGCAATTTTCCCAAGCGATTGAATACACTGGCGTATAGTGATGGGCTTTTCGTCCTCAAGGAGTGCGAGATACTCGTCAATAGTCTCCTCCATTCGGTTTTCTATGTCCCACCTGGCATTTTCCGCTATAAGCATAAGCCCGATGCTTCGCTGATAGGAATTGCTACTGCTGAGCTTTTCACGAAAAGTATCCCAAAACGGATAGACATCATTAGAAAATACCGTTCTGTTCTGTAATAGGAGAAATGCCCGGTAACGAATGCTGTCGTCTTTTAACGACAACCATTCTACCAACTGCGAAATATCATTTTTATCGAGTTCTTTTGATGCCTTCTCAAAATCGCTTGTTGGAATAGACATCATATTATCCAAATCAATCATATTTTTATCCTCC
>NZ_DAORXT010000069.1:0-15449 GCF_035371925.1 Acetivibrio sp.
CGATGATACTTGGATGGAGACGTCCCGGGAAAGTAGGTCGCTGCCAGATTTATATTCCTCAATAGCTCAGTCGGTAGAGCATGCGGCTGTTAACCGCAGGGTCGTAGGTTCGAGTCCTACTTGAGGAGCCATACATACAAATAGCTTAAACCTAATAAAGGTTTAGGCTATTTTATTTTGCATGGTTCTTGATGACAGCGACGCTTTTATTTATAATTTACTAAGAAGAATTTTTTAAGAATAAGCTTTGCAATTCACTTTTTATAATTTTGCAAGAAAAATAATGTAGGAAAATAAAAAATAAAATCACAATGTAAGGGCAGGTATGATATGTTAAATCAATTTTCGAGGACAGAAATATTATTTGGAAAAGAGGCAATGAAGAAGCTGGAACAGGCAACGGTTGCAGTCTTTGGTATAGGCGGAGTGGGAGGCTATACGGTTGAGGCTCTTGTCAGGAGCGGAGTTGGAAATTTTGTGCTTGTTGATGACGACAAGGTATGCCTTACAAATTTGAACCGGCAAATTATTGCCACAAGAAAAACGATAGGACAGTACAAAGTAGAGGTTATGAAGGAAAGAATTTTAGATATAAATCCCAAAGCAAATGTTACGGCGCATCAATGCTTTTTCCTTCCAGAGAATTCCGATAAATTTGACTTTGCATCTTACAGCTATATTGTTGATGCCATAGACACGGTGACAGCAAAGATTGAGCTGGTTATGAAAGCAAAAGAATTTGGAGTGCCGATTATCAGTGCCATGGGGGCCGGCAATAAGATTGATCCTACACAGCTGAAGGTTGCGGACATATATAAGACATCTATTTGCCCCCTTGCAAGGGTCATGAGGTATGAGCTAAGAAAGCGGGGAGTAAAGAAGCTGAAGGTGGTTTATTCCACCGAGGAACCGAAAAAGCCTGTCGAAGACATGGCAATAAGTTGCAGGACCAATTGCATATGCCCTCCCGGTACCGAAAGAAAATGTACGGACAGAAGAAACATTCCGGGAAGCACATCCTTTGTTCCGTCTGTTGCAGGCTTGATAATTGCAGGTGAAGTTATTAAAGACATAATAGGAAACGTAAATGAATAAACGATTCCGGCGTTTTTGCCGGAATTATTTTATTGATACTGAAACGAGTTCTCTCCACATAGAACACGTATAAAATACGTATAAAACATTGGTATATGCGTATAAAAGGCGTATAATGTGTTTAAGCGAGTGATACAATAGATGAAGAGAAACGACTTGATAAAACTTCTCGAAAAGAACGGATGGTACTTAAAACGAAACGGCGGTAATCATGATATATACTAACGGATAAAAGTGTGAACCCATACCAAGGCATAAGGAGATAAACGAGAGGTTGGCAAGGGAAATAATCAAGAAGCACGGACTATTATAAAAGCTCTTGAAGGTTTCATCTGTTGCTTATTATAGATTTTAAGGAGGGAGCATTAATGAAAGAAGCTTATCCGGTAATAATATCTCAAGAAAAAGACGGTTACTATGTATCTATACCTGATTTTGATATAGCTACACAAGGTACAAGTGTAGTAAATGCAATCGAAATGGCCCGGGATGCAATTGGGCTTATGGGTATCGATATGGAGGATGACGGGAAACCGTTGCCAAAGCCGTATTCGGTGAAGGTCCAGCATGAAGAAAATGATATTGTTACATTGGTGGATGTAGATTTTGCAGAGTATCGCAAAAGGGTAGATAATAGAGCGGTTAAAAAGAATTGCACAATACCGTATTGGCTTAATGTTGAAGCGGAGAAAGCAGGAATAAACTTTTCCAAAGTGCTTCAAGAAGCATTGCAAGAAGTTTTAAAAACCTCAAAATAATATTTGGAATTTTCATGTTAATGTATTAATAAGAGCCTTCGGGCTCTTTTTTTAATGACTTGATATTTTTGGGTTGACGGAAGAGCCTAAAAATGATACAATGAATTTAGTTAATTACTAATTTACTAAATTACTAGTTTAGTAGAGAATATATGAGATGGAGGAAAATATAAAATGAAGATACCGACTACTTTAAAGCACAAACCTGTCATTGTATGTGAAAACTATGAAAATGTTGACGGAAGATATGCTTATGATTCGGATGCAAAGGGCCTTTCCCTGGGGCTTGCACAATGGAATGACCGGGGGAAGGTGGATATTTCGGCTAAAGTTTGGAGATATACGGGTGAAAAATGGTCTAGGCAATCCGAAGAACTGCCCCTTCATCGAGTTCTTGACCTGGCAATCCTTGTTTGCAGGGCAAAGCTTTATTTTCAAGATGCTTATCGATACGAGAAGTTTTATGATCCCGAAAAGCCTGTTATAGACAGAGTTGGATTGCAGGGTGATGCTATGACAGTATCTGTATGCACTGAAAACGAAAAAATCGACGAAGATATAAAGTTGTTTAATCAGGCACTCAGTGAGGATGGAGAACTTATTGGAGAGAGACTTCGCACTTTGTCAAGAATATTAAAGGAAATGGGATATTGATATTTATAGATATTTCCCCATATTAAAAAATCACTCCTTCCAAGCAGTATAAGCACTCGAGGCGAGATTTTTCGAAAGTAAGCTTGACAAAAATGAAAATGTTCATTAGAATATTATTAGCACTCATTTAGGGTGAGTGCTAATAAAGCGTTTTAATATTCCTTTAGTTAATTGATACTATATTTATAGCGGTTTTTATCGTTATTAATATTTTATCCGTTAAATAAAGGAGTCTTAAAGCGCTTTTTGACAATAAGATGTAATATATTGAAAAGTCATTGAGAATACTGTTGGGATGAAGGAGTGAATGGTAATGACAAGCAGGTTTGAAACAAAGCTTATGGGTTCTGACAGGCATTCTTACAAGGAGCTTTTCAAAAGATACTGGGGAAATCCGATCCTTTCAGCGAAAAACTGGCCTTATGCGGCAAACACAGTTTTTAATCCCGCAGCAACCACATATAACGGCAAGGTTTTGCTGCTGACAAGAGTCGAGGACAGAAGAGGCTTTTCTCATCTAACAAAAGCTATCAGCGATGACGGTATAAGCAATTGGATAATTGATGACAAACCTACCTTTGAGGCTGAGCCCGAAAAATTTCCCGAAGAGGAATGGGGGGTAGAAGACCCGAGAATTACATGGATTGAAGAACTGGGGAAATACGCTGTTGTATATACTGCCTATTCCAAAGGCGGACCATTGGTATCTTTAGCGCTTACGAAAGATTTTGAAAACTTTGAGAAGCTTGGTGCCATTATGCCTCCTGAGGACAAGGATGCTGCACTGTTTCCTAAGAGGATTCACGGAAAATGGGTTCTTATACATAGACCGATTTCAGCTCATCATGGACCTGGGGCACATATTTGGATTTCCCGTTCCGATGACCTAAAATACTGGGGTGAGCATCAGATATTAATCAAAGCAAGAAAAGGCGGATGGTGGGACGCAAATAAAGTGGGACTTAATTGTCCGCCCCTTGAAACTTCGGAGGGATGGCTTATATTGTACCACGGGGTAAGACAGACTGCGTCCGGATCTATTTACAGGCTTGGACTTGCGCTTTTAGACCTTGAGAATCCGTCGAAGGTCCTGCGCAGGAGTGATGAATGGGTATTTGGCCCGCAGGAATTCTATGAAAGAGAAGGGGATGTGGATGACGTGGTATTCCCCTGCGGATGGGTATATGATGAAAAAACAGGGGAGATTAAAGTATATTACGGTGCTGCCGATACTTGCATTGCAATGGCAACAACAAAGCTTGGTGATTTGCTTGAATATATAAAAAGATGTCCTGAGCCAAAGACAATTTGACAAATTTAATTTTAGACAGCAATTAGGACAACACATCCAAAATAGGAGGAATAAACAATGAAAGCGTTATTTTTAGCAGGAGGTCTCGGAACTCGCTTAAGACCTATTACCAACGATTTACCCAAGCCAATGGTACCCATTATGGGAAAGCCACTTTTAGAAAGGAATATAGAAAGACTAAAGAGCTTCGGTATTGATGAAATTGTATTGAGTACATGTTACAAACCGCATAAAATTGACAAATATTTTGAGGACGGAAAAAAATTTGGTGTTAAAATAAACTATATAACCGAGGAAAGTCCTTTGGGCACCGCAGGAGCTATAAAAAACGCTGAGGATTTTTTGGGCGATACATTCCTTGTGTTTAATGCCGATATATTGAGCGACATAGACATAGCGGACATGATACGCTTCCACAAAGAAAAAGGGGCACTGGCAACCATTGCCGTAACCCGGGTTGACAATCCTTCGGCTTATGGTGTCATTGAGCATGACGACGATAGCTTTATTACGGCGTTTAAAGAAAAGCCCCAGCCCCACGAAAGTAAATCCAATCTGATTAATGCAGGAGTATATATCTTTGAACGGGAGATTTTAAATTACATTCCTACCGGAAGGGCAGTGTCCGTTGAAAGGGAAACCTACCCTTTGCTGCTTGAGAAAGCATATAAGATAGCGGTGTACGATAAATGCAATTACTGGCTTGACTTAGGTACACCGGGAAAATACTTAAAAGTTCATAAAGACATACTCAAAGGTCTTGTTCCGATTTGCAATTATGATTTTGGACAAAATTGCATATACATCAACGATAGTGCAAAAGTTGACATAAGTGCAAAGATAAAAGGTCCCGTATACATTGGTGAAAATGTTGAGATAGGTCCTGCGGCGGTGGTAGGTCCCAATGCGGTTTTATTCGACAATGCTGTTGTCGGAATGGGGGCAAAGGTTGTGGACAGCGTGGTTTGGGACAATGTTAATGTAGAGAGTGGAGCTAAAGTTATAAATTCTGTAGTTATGTCAAATTGTAAAATTGACAAGGACAGTGAGAAATACAATTCCGTTTTGACGGAAAACTTCAGCCAACCGATAGCGGTATAAAAGGCAAATATTTTTTGAGTGAGGAAGTTTAAAGAAACAGATAATATAAGCAAGTTGCAATATATTTTCCTGAAGTATTGCGGCAACAAGATATAGGAGGTTTTGAAATGGCTTTAGACAAAATTCGAAACATAGCATTTTTAAGTACTTATCCTCCAAGGGGGTGTGGGCTTGCAACCTTTACCAACGACCTGGTGAGGGAGCTTGACAAGATTGATGATATACCAAATCCAAAGGTTATTGCTGTAAGCGATAATGATTACAATTACAGCAGCAGAGTAATTATGGAGCTAGAACAGCATGAGAGAGAAAGCTATACAAAGACAGCAGAAAGAATTAACGACTCTGACATTGATCTTCTTGTTATAGAGCATGAGTACGGCATATTTGGAGGGGAATTTGGAGAATATATCCTGGAACTTGTAGACAATATCAAAATACCTTTTATTCTCACACTTCATACTGTGCTTCCAAATCCTTTGGAAAAACAAAAGAAAATACTTGAAATACTGGGCCAAAAAAGTGCAAAGGTAGTTACCATGGCACAAAATACAGTACCTATCCTCGAAGAAGTATATGGTATTGGCAAAGAAAAGATTGAAGTAATACACCATGGAGTACCTTATAAAGACCTTGAGTCCAGAGAGGAACTTAAGAAAAAATTCGGGCTTTCGGACCGCAGTGTGATAAGTACTTTCGGGCTGATAGGTCCCGGCAAGGGATTGGAATATGGAATTGAAGCCATTGCAAAGGTGGCTAAAAAACACAAAGATATTGTTTACCTTATTCTTGGACAGACGCATCCTTGCATAAAAAAGGAATCTGGCGAGGTTTACAGGGAAAAGCTTTTGCAAATGGTTGAAGAACTTGGAATAAAGGAGCATGTATGGTTTGTAGACAAATATCTTACCAGGGATGAAATTATGTACTATCTTAAGCTGTCGGATATCTATATGACACCGTACTTGGGAAAAGACCAAGCGGTGAGCGGCACGTTGGCTTATGCGGTAGGGTACGGCAGAGTAATTGTATCAACTCCGTACAGCTATGCCCGGGAAATGCTGGCAGAGGGCAGAGGACTTTTGGCAGAGTTTAGAGATTCGGATTCTCTGGCAAGACATATTGAATATATCCTTGAAAATCCTAAGGCAAAGGAAGAGATGGAGAGAAGGACATTAAGTCTTGGAAGGACTATGATGTGGGAAAATGTGGCCGATTCTTATTCCAAGCTTTTTATCGACACTCTCGAAAAACAAAGCACTCAGGGAGCATGATATGGAGATTTGCGGTTTTAGGTATTGTGAAAATATAAAAGATGACCACATTTTCCGAATGACCGATGATACGGGAATGCTTCAGCACTCAAAATACTCTCTTCCGGATCCGAATCACGGGTATACAACGGATGACAATGCCAGAGCCTTAATTATGGCGCTGATGTTGTATAAAAGGTACGGAAAGAAAAAATATCTTGATCTTGCTTATAGGTACTCATCTTTTTTGCTGAATGCCCAGAATGAAAAGGGCAAGTTCAAAAACTTTATGGGTTATGACCGAAAATGGCTTGAGAAAGAAGGTTCTGACGACTGCTTCGGAAGATGCCTGTGGGCTATTGGATTTGCTCTTTCTTGTGATTTTACTCCAAAAGGTATTAAACATGCCCTTTTGGAAGTCTTTAATAAAGCCATGCCCCAGGCGGATAAACTAGATTATCTCAGGGGCAAGGCATATTCTGCAATAGGTCTTTCATTTTTTGATAATGAAGCTTCAAAAGAGCTTGTTTTCAATATAGCCCAATCCCTTTGCCGCCAATATGATGAGCATAAGGACGGAGAGTGGAACTGGTTTGAAGATATTGTGGCATATTGCAACAGCGTTCTTCCGTGGTCCCTTCTGGCAGCGTACAAGGTTACCGGAGAAAAGAGATTTCTTGAAAAGGCCGAAGAAAGTCTGGATTTTCTCGGGAGAATAACCTTCAGAGATGGGTATTTTAAGCCTGTCGGATGCAATGGATGGTTTAAAAAGGGTCAAATGCAGGCGGAATTCGATGAACAGCCGGTGGAAGCCTGTGAAGCTGTTTTAACCTATTTAGAGGCTTATGAATTGACAGGAAAAAAGCAATATTTTGAAAAAGCGAAAATATGCAATGCCTGGTATGACGGAATAAATTCCAAAGGAATACGCCTTGTTGACGATGAGACAGGAGGCTGCTATGACGGTCTGACCGAACAAGGAGTAAATCTAAATATGGGCGCAGAAAGCCTGGTATCTTACATAATATCGTATTTAAAAATGTCTGAAATCAAATCTTTATAGACATATCTAAAAAAAGAATATTTTTTACAGCAGCCTTTTATATAGCTTGATGCACATGAAGTCATTTTAAAGACAAGATAGGCTTCTTTTGATTACTGACAATAATCGGAGGTGTTTATCATGTTGTATCCCTATAAAATGACGCCTGTGTACAAGGACTATATATGGGGAGGGCATAGTCTTAAAAGATTGGGAAAGCCCGTATTTTCGGGACGTGTCGCAGAAAGCTGGGAACTTTCTGCCATTCCTCAAAGTGAAACCAAAATTGCCAATGGTGTCTTAAAAGACCAAAGTATTGTTGATGTTATAAAAAAATACGGAAGAAAAAAGATTCTTGGAGACAAATTTGCAATTTCGCCGATGAACACGGGATTTCCGCTGCTTCTAAAATTTATTGATGCAAACGACCGCCTGTCCATTCAGGTGCATCCCGGTGATGAATATGCCAAAGAACACGAGAATAACTCAGGCAAGACCGAAATGTGGTATGTCATTGATGCCAAATCGGGAGCAACGGTTATTCACGGATTCTCAGAAGCTTGCAAAAACCCGATAAAAATTCGGGAGTCTATTTTAAAGGGAAAGCACGACGGATTGTACAGAGAGATTCGGGTGAAGAAAGGTGACGTGGTGTTTGTCCCGGCAGGCACTGTACATGCACTAAATGACGGGTTGGTGGTTGCTGAAATACAACAAAACTCAGACATTACATACAGGCTTTTTGACTATGACAGGACAGACTCTAAAGGAAATAAAAGACCCCTTCATGTACATAAAGCACTGGATGTTCTTTCTTTTAAAAATTCAAAAGCCTTGTATAAAGGACTTACCGTTTACTGTAAGAATGGAATAGAAGCAAAGTATCTTGCGATAAGTGAGTACTTTTGCGTAAAGGAAATTAAGAGCGGAGGGTGCTTTCTTGAATTAAATTCAAAAGGACTGTTTTCCGCGTTTATGTTTTTGGACGGTGAAGCAGAGATAATTTACAATGCGGAAAAAATAAAAATTCATGCGATGGAAACGGTATTTATTCCTGCATACATGGGTAAATATACAATTGGAGGTTTCTTTTCGGCACTTCACATTTATGTGCCGGACTGTGCATTAAAGGTTTATTATTCCTTGAGAGACAGGGGATTTTCCCATGAAGAAATAATTGAAAATGCAGCGGGAGCTGAAAGTCTTAATTTCCCTCTTAAGGCAGTCTTATAAAAAAATTTTTGTTTATATTAAAAATTAGCAGGGTATATTAAGTAAGAAAGAGAATAACCTGTATCAATAGAAAAAAATACTTATGATACAAGAGGTGCCGAATGTTTTTAGTACTAATAACTGCAATTGGCGTTGGCGGAGCAACCGTTGTAGGTTCATTAATCGGATTTATGTTTCGCAATATACCGCCAAAATATAATAATGCCATATTGGGCTTTGCAGCGGGAGTTATGCTGGCAGCCTCAGTAATGGGACTTATTTTGCCCTCTGCAGAGATGACCGGACGGTCGGGAATATGGGTGACTGTCTTGGGCATTTTTTTTGGAGCGATATTCTTAAACCTCATGGACAAATTAACTCCCCATTTGCACAACTTGTCGGGAGTAGATGTGGAAAAGCATGAGTACAACGAATCGCTCAATAAGGTTTTGCTGTTTGTATTTGCAATTGCAATTCACAATTTTCCGGAAGGATTGGCAGCCGGTGTTGGATTTGGAAGTGAAGATATAAGCAATGCTTTGACGGTTGCCATTGGTATTGCATTGCAAAACATACCCGAGGGTATGGTGATTATTTCTCCTATGATTCTTGCAGGAATGAGCAAAAAAAGAGCTTTATTGATTGGTTCTGCCACAGGATTGGTGGAAGTAGTGGGAACATTTATCGGTTATTTCGGTTCATCAATTTCGGAGCAAATACTGCCTTTTGCGTTGGCTTTTGCCGGCGGTACAATGCTCTATGTTATTAGTGATGAAATGATTCCCGATACACACAGCCATGGATATGAAAGATTGGCGACATATTCATTGCTGGTAGGGTTTACGGTTATGTTAATAATAGATATGTTTATTGGTTGAATAAGGGTGACGATAATTTCATTTACATATTAGCAATAAAATCCGATATATTTTATGGTTATTTTGTGCAAAGAATATTATTATCATACCCGATACCCGAGAAAAGGAGAGATGAATATGTATGAAATGAAACCTGAATACTTTACGGGAATTGATTTTATCGACAAAGAGCATGCCCGGCTTTTTGCTATTGCCGATGAGACTTACAATTTGCTTAAAAATGAATTTATTCCCGACAAGTATGACCACATAATGGATTTGATTAATGAGCTTAGGGATTATACCAAGTATCATTTTAAGCATGAAGAAGAGTATATGGAAAGTATTGGATATAAAAAACTGTTTACCCAGAAAGTTGCCCATGATGATTTTATACAGAAAATAAGTGAGTATACTCCCGAAGTTGTGGATGAAAACCAGAAGGAGACTCTTTTGGAATTGTTGGATTTTTTAGCCACATGGCTTGTGGAACATATATATAGACAGGATAAATTGATTGCAGAGTGATTTTACAAAAAGGAGAGACAAGAAATGAATATTAACGCTTTATGGAATTTATCTTACGGGGTCTACATTGCTTCAGTTTGGGACGAAGAACGTCCGACCGGATGTGTGGTCAACAGTGCCATGCAAATTACGGCAGAACCTGCGACGGTTGCAATCAGCATCCACCATGACAACTATACAAACCGGTGCATTGAAAAAACAGGCAAGTTTGCACTTACTGTTCTGTCACAGAATTCGGATCCGTCAATTATAGGGACTTTTGGATTTAAGACAGGCAAGGATGTTAATAAATTTGATTCTGTCAAGTATGACATAAAAAATGATATGCCGATTTTAGCGGATGGGTGTGCCTATCTTATCTGTGAGGTAATTAATAAGATGGAGACAGACACCCATACTGTTTTTTTGGGCAAAGTTTTAGATGCGGACTTTATTTCAAAAGAAGAGCCCATGACATATTCTTATTACCACAAGGTAATAAAAGGAAGAAGTCCTAAAAACGCTCCGACATATATTAAGCTGGAACATACAGAAGAAAGCCAGCCTCAACCAAAAAGAGAAAAATATGTATGCAGTATTTGCGGATATGAATACACAGGAGACATTCCCTTTGAGGATTTGCCGGAAGATTATGTTTGTCCGGTATGCGGACAGCCTAAATCGGTATTTATAAAGCAAGAATAAGGCATAATATTTAAGAGCATTTAAACGATTTGGGAAACAATCAAGAAATTCCTGTGTAATTCTCAAAATAGAATCAAAAACGTAACGGGAAAGAATAGGAGAGTGACAAAAATGCAGAAATTTGAAACACTGGATGGAAATCAGGCAGCTGCCTATGCATCTTATGCATTTACTGATGTTGCAGCAATATATCCCATAACACCGTCATCGCCTATGGCGGAAGGGGTGGACGAGTGGGCAGCCCATGGAAAGAAAAACATTTTCGGACAGGAAGTAAGAGTAGTTCAAATGCAATCAGAGGCAGGTGCTGCCGGTGCAATGCACGGTTCTCTTGCGGCAGGAGCATTGACTACTACTTATACAGCTTCCCAGGGACTTTTGCTGATGATTCCGAACCTGTACAAAATGGCAGGAGAGCTTTTGCCGGGAGTGTTGCATGTATCGGCAAGAGCAATTGCAACCCATGCTCTGTCGATATTTGGCGACCATCAGGATGTAATGGCCTGCCGCCAGACCGGAGTTGCACTTCTTGCATCAGCTAATGTTCAAGAAGTGGCAGATTTAGGATGTGTTGCACATCTTGCAGCAATTAAATCCCGAATTCCTTTCATCCACTTTTTTGACGGCTTTAGGACATCCCACGAGTATCAGAAGGTTGGATTGATAGAGTATGATGAACTTGCAAAGCTTGTTGACTATAATGCAATAAAGGAATTCAGGGACAGGGCTTTAAATCCTGAACATCCTGTTGCAAGGGGAACTGCACAGAATCCGGATATTTACTTCCAGGGAAGAGAAGTGCAAAATAAATTCTATGACAGCGTTCCGGATATTGTTGCAAGCTATATGCAGGAAATAAAGAGAATTACAGGCCGCGAATACCGCCCGTTTGACTATTACGGGGCAAAAGATGCGGAATATGTAATTGTGGCAATGGGTTCCGTCTGCGACACCATTGACGAAACCATTGACTACCTTATGGCAAAGGGAGAAAAGGTGGGTGCAGTGAGAGTACGCCTCTACAGACCTTTCTCCGAAAAATATTTCTTTGATGTGATTCCAAGCACAGTAAAGAGAATTGCAGTGCTTGACAGGACAAAGGAGCCGGGAGCACCAGGTGAACCTCTGTATCTTGATGTGTCAAAACTCTATCTGTCCAAGGAAAACAGGCCTATTATCGTGGGAGGAAGGTATGGACTGGGCTCAAAAGACACCAGACCGTCCCACATAATATCCGTATTTGAAAATTTGAAGCAGGAAGAGCCAAAAAACAACTTTACTATTGGAATTGTTGACGATGTAACCAATCTGTCCCTTCCTGAAGGAGACATAATCGAAACCACGCCTCAAGGAACAATAAGCTGCAAATTCTGGGGCTTGGGCTCTGACGGTACGGTAGGAGCGAACAAATCTGCCATAAAAATAATAGGGGACAATACTAACATGTATGTACAGGGGTATTTCTCCTATGACAGTAAAAAATCTGGAGGAATTACCGTTTCCCATTTAAGATTCGGTCCGAAGCCTTTGCGTTCTCCGTATCTTGTGTACAACGCCGATTATATCGCTTGCCACAATAAGTCCTTCATATATAATTATGATATTTTAAAGGGACTTAAAAAGGGAGGTACTTTTGTACTTAACTGCCCGTGGAATGAGGAGGAGCTGGACACACATCTTCCCGCGTCAATGAAGAGATATATAGCAAATAACGACATAAAGTTCTATGTAATAGATGCTCTGCAGATTGCTTCGGATATTGGTCTTGGCAACAGAATCAATATGGTGATGCAGTCGGCATTCTTCAAGCTGGCAAACATAATTCCTATTGAGGATGCCGTAAAGTATCTTAAAGACTCTATTGTAAAATCCTACGGCAAAAAGGGCCAGAAGATAGTGGAAATGAATAATGCTGCAGTTGACAAGGGACAGGAAGCGTTGATAAGGGTAAATGTGCCTGAATCTTGGAAAAATGCTGCTGATGAAGATATGCCTGTGAAGAAGGAAGAACCGGAATTTGTGAGAAAGATTCAAAGGGTAATGGCCAGAAATGAAGGTGATGACTTGCCTGTCAGCGTATTTGTGGGAATGGAAGACGGTACACATCCTTTGGGTACTACGGCTTATGAAAAACGGGGAATTGCACCAATGATTCCCGAGTGGCAGATTGATGAATGTATCCAATGCGGACAGTGTTCCTTCGTATGTCCTCACAGTACAGTGCGCTTGTTCTTATTAAATGATGAGGAACAGAGCCGTGCACCGGAGACCTTCTTGACCAAAAAGGCTATAGGAAAAGGGTTTGAGAATCTGCATTTCCGTGTGCAAATTTCTCCTCTTGACTGTACCGGATGCGGCAATTGTGCTGACGTTTGTCCTACAAAGGAGAAGGCGCTGATTATGAAGCCTGCGGAAGAGCAAATAGAAAAACAGGCCGACAACTGGGAGTTTGCAATGACTGTTACCCAGAAGGAAAATCTGTTGGACCGCAATACATTGAAAGGAAGCCAGCTTATAAGGCCGTTGTTGGAATTCAACGGAGCTTGTCCTGGATGCGGTGAGACACCTTATGTAAGACTTCTCACCCAGCTTTTTGGCGAGAGAATGATGATTGCCAACGCGACCGGATGCTCATCCATATGGGGGGCAAGTTCTCCATCCATAGCTTATACCACCAATGCAGAGGGAAAAGGACCTGCATGGGCCAACTCCTTGTTTGAGGATAATGCGGAATACGGCTTTGGAATGTATTTGGGAGTCAAGCAGATAAGGGCGAAACTTGCCGACCTTATGCAGACGGCGATAAATTCGGATATTGATGAAAAGGTTAAAAATGCCTTTAGAGAATGGCTGGATGCAAGAGATGATGCAGAAGGCTCCAAAAAAGCTACCAAACACATTTTTGAGGCACTGAAAGACTATGATTACAAAGGTAACCGGATAATTGAAGAGATAATGGAAAAGAAGGATTATCTCATTAAGAAGTCCATTTGGATGATAGGTGGAGACGGATGGGCTTATGACATCGGTTATGGCGGAGTCGATCAGGTTCTTTCATCCGGTGAAGATGTAAATATACTTGTATTGGATACCGAAGTTTACTCCAATACCGGCGGTCAGTCTTCAAAGGCAACTCCTACAGCGGCTGTTGCGAAGTTTGCGGCTGCAGGTAAAAGGGTTCGGAAGAAGGACTTGGGTCTCATGGCTATGAGTTACGGTTATGTGTATGTGGCTCAGATAGCCATGGGCGCAAATATGAACCAGACCGTAAAAGCCATGGTGGAGGCAGAAAGCTATAAAGGTCCGTCACTTATAATCGCATATTCGCCATGTATAAGCCATGGTATAAAGACCGGAATGGGCACAAGCATATTTGAGGAAAAATGTGCTGTCGAGGCCGGTTACTGGCATTTGTACAGATACAATCCGATGCTTAAAGAGCAGGGTAAAAATCCGTTTATTTTAGAATCGAAAGAACCCACTGCTCCTTACAAGGACTTCCTCCGCGGAGAAATCAGGTATTCACAGCTTTTGAATGTGTTCCCCGATGCGGCAGGAGAAATGTTTGACGTTGCAGAACGAGATGCAAGAGAGCGTTATGAGACTTATAAGAGGATGGCAGAGCAGAAATATTCGTAATTGGTAGTATGAAAGAGGGCTGCTGCACCGGGAGATTGGTGCAACAGCCTCTTTTATTTGGCCTCTTGGAATGAAATGAAAGAGGCAAAAGCGAAGGGACTCGATGTCCCGAGCTTTTATTAGTATGCTGTCACAATGGTGTTTGGATTATGCTTTTACTTCTGATTTGAATCTACATATTCTTTTGCGTTTTCTACTTGAAGTTCACTAGGTATGGTAACTCCTGACTCGGGCTTTTTCTTTTCGATATTTGCCCAAGCTGCTGTGTTGTGTTTTTCAATTGGTACTGCCATGTTTTTTTGCTTATAGTTTTTTTCTGCCATTTTATCACTCCAAACAAGACTGTGTTTATATTGTTGCGTCGATGTTATTTTATATCGTGGGAGATTTATTATACTGTGCATTATTTACAGGTAAACATTTCAAATCTTAGGAATAATATCAATAGATTAACCGTAAGCGAATGCATGGAATATGTTGATTTTTTTTCAGAAGAATAATATACTATTGGTAAGTCAAGGTAAGAATATTTTCAAAACATATTGCAGGATGTACAGCCTCAGCAATAAGCGGAGGTTTGTTTTTAGAAAGAGATAATATATAAAAAGAGAATGTACAATTATCATATATTGGTATTATTTTTTAGATTAATTATATAAAGGGGAGAATTAAAATGAAATTTTTCAAGGGTAGGCTGACATCTTTAGCACTCGTACTTACAATTTTAATGCAATTATTTGCAAACTGTGTTTTTGCAGACTCGTCCGGAAAGGACACTATTTTTTTCAGGGACATTTCAGGACACTGGGCTGAGGAATCTATCAAGTATTTGGCAGAACGTGGTTTGGTAAAAGGTTATTTGACCGACAATGGTTATATAATTAAACCTGATACATACATAACCAGAGCTGAATATCTTACCGTTCTTTTAAAATCAAAACCCAATCTTAAAGTTTTAAATACTAAAGTAAAATTATTTAATGACGTAAAAGATAGTGATTGGTACAAAAAAGCGGTTGACAAAGCTTCGAGTAATGGAATTCTTGAAGGATATCCCGATGGAAGTTTCAAACCTAATAATCCGATTACCAGGGCTGAAATTGCTGCATTAACGGTAAAAATTAATAATTGGCATGAGGAGGATGTTCTTCCTGATGTTGATGTGTTTTCTGATGTTCAAAAGAATTCATGGTACTATGCGGCTGTTTTGACATGCAAATTAAAAAATATAATAAATGGATATCCGGATGGTACTTTTAAACCGGGAAACTATGCATCAAGAGCAGAAGCTTTTGCTTTGCTTGCAAATTATGT
>NZ_DAORXT010000070.1:0-15189 GCF_035371925.1 Acetivibrio sp.
TTCTATGATTGAGTGAGAAAACGAGAGAAAAATGAAGAAATATTAGGGAGGTAATTCACTATGTTAGAAATTCTTACTGGAAATTTCTTTGCAATTTTCGGAGCAGCAATAGCATTTATCTTTGCAGGTTTTGGTTCTTCAAAAGGTGTAGGCTTGGCCGGTGAAGCCGGCGCAGGTGTTCTTACCGAAGACCCGGGCAAATTCGGTCCTGTAATGGTACTTCAGGCTCTTCCCAGTACCCAGGCAATCTACGCTTTCGTTATCGCATTCCTTACCATTCAGAAAGTAGTAATGGGTGATTCTTTGTCAATTGCAGAAGGTTTTATACTCTTTGCCGGCTGTATTCCTGTTGGTTTTGTAGGCTGGATTTCAGGAATAGCCCAGGGCAGGGTTGCTGCTGCAGGAATAAACATGATTGCAAAAAGAGCAGACGGTCTCGGTAGAGCTATCATAATGGCACTTATGGTTGAGATGTTTGCTATCTTGGGATTCATAGTGTCAATATTAATGATTGGTAAAGTAGCATAAGATATTATATAAAAGGGAGTGTTCCCAATGGCAGGAGTAGAAAAGATAAAAGAAAGAATAATCGAGGAAGCACGTGCCCAGGCAGAGGCAAATATCAAACGTGCCGAAGAAGAAGCTGCAAAAATAATCGCAGCTGCTCAAAAAGAGGCAGATGCCAAAAAGGCACAAATCCTCGACAAAGCAAAAATCGAAGCCGTGGATGTGAAAAAGAGGCTTAAAGCAATGGCTGAGCTTGAGGCAAGGAAGAAAAAGCTTCAAGCAAGGCAAGAAGTTGTTGATGAAGCATTTGATAAAACCATTGAGAAATTAAAAAGCTTGCCTGACAAGGAATATGAGGAAATAATCTCCCAGATGATAGTAAATTCCGTAGAAAGCGGGACTGAAGAGATTATACTCTCTCCTAAGGATAAGCAAAGGGTATCCTCCGGTTTTATAGAAAATATCAACAAGAAACTTTCCCAAAAAGGTATTGACGGGAAAATGAGGCTTTCTGAGGAGACCAAAAACATAAGCGGAGGCTTTATATTAAAGTCCGGTGATGTTGAAATAAACAACTCCTTCGAAGCAATAATAAGAATGAAAAGAGAAGAAGTAGAGGCCCAAGTTATAAAAGCGCTGTTCTAAAGCTTCTTAAAATTTGCCAAGAAGGAGGGGTGAAAATTGCCAAAGCCTAAGAAAATCGATGAAACAAAATATGTATATGCAGTCTCTAGGATACGTGCCATTGAAAAACGGCTTTTAGATAAAATAAAGCTTGACAGGATGGTGGAAGCAAAGTCCGCGGATGAATCATTAAGAGTCTTGCTTGAAGCCGGATACGGCAGTGGAGACAGTGATGTAAAAAGCGTATTTGAATATGAAAGCATTTTAAAGGAAGAGCACAACAAAGTGTACAGCCTTTTAAATGAGCTTGCTCCTGAAAAGGATATTATAAATATGTTTTTGCTTGCAAATGACTACCATAATATAAAGGTAATCCTAAAGGCAGAGTTCTCCAATCAGGACGAGACTTCCCTCTTGATTGAACCGGGCTCCGTTCCTGCTAACGAGCTGAAGCTTATGATAAAGGACAGAAATATGTCGAAAATGCCTCCCATTATGAAAAAAGCAGTGGAGGAAGCCATAGACACCTATAGCAGGACCAATGACCCCCAGGTTATAGACCTGATTTTGGACAAGGCTAACTATGCTCATATGAAGAGTATTTCAGCCTCTTTGGACAATAAGTTTGTAAATGAGCTGATTGTTACGTTGATTGACCTTAGAAATATTAATATTTTTCTTAGGGTTAAAAACTTAAAAAAATCATGGGATTTTCTCCAAAAGGTTCTTATTCCGGGCGGATACATCGACACTAAAGTTTTTATTCAAAACTTTGACACACCCATAGAAAACCTTGTCGAAGCACTCAGGTTCACCAAGTACGGTCCCTTGCTGGAGGATGGAATTGAAAGCTTTAGGAGTACGGGAAGTCTTACAAAGTTTGAAAAGCTGTCGGACAACTTTATAACCTCTTATGTCAAAAAATCAAAACTCATTACCTTTGGCATTGAGCCTTTGATAGGATACCTTATGGCAAAGGAAACCGAGATTAAAAATGCAAGAATCATTATGGTAGGTAAAATAAACAATATTTCTAATGATGTCATTAGGGAAAGGCTGAGAGAGTCTTATGTATAAAATAGGTGTTGTTGGAGACAAAGACAGTATCTTAGGGTTTAAAGCCCTTGGCATGTCGGTATTCCCCGTTACAAGCGCTATAGAGGCCCAAGAGACGATTGACAAAATTGCCTCCATGCAATATGCAGTTATATACATTACGGAGCAGTTTGCAAAGGACATCGTCTCTACAATAGAAAAATACAAGGACCAAAGATTACCTGCCATTATACCCATTCCAAGCAATCAGGGTCCTTTGGGTATTGGCATGATGAATGTCAAGAAAAGCGTGGAACGCGCTGTGGGTGCTGACATACTTTTTAAAGATGAATAATTCTTGTTTGACTTTGAGGTTAAAACTTTTTTTGAAAGAAGGGATAAAACGTGAGCCAGGGAACAATAGTTAAAGTCTCCGGGCCTTTGGTAATTGCCGAGGGCATGAGAGATGCAAATATGTTTGACGTTGTGCGTGTAAGCGAACATCGTTTGATTGGCGAAATAATTGAAATGCACGGTGACCGTGCTTCCATTCAGGTATACGAAGAAACAGCCGGCTTGGGTCCCGGTGAACCGGTGGTTTCTACCGGTGCGCCTCTGAGCGTTGAGCTGGGACCCGGACTTATCGAGAATATTTTTGACGGTATTCAAAGACCTCTTGAGAAAATGAGGGAAATGGTAGGCAGCAATATAACAAGAGGTATTGATGTTACTCCCCTTGACAGAAAGAAAAAGTGGGAATTTAAACCTACTGTAAAAAAAGGAGATAAAGTGGCTTCCGGCGACATTATAGGAAAAGTTCAGGAAACTTCCATCGTAGAGCACAGGATAATGGTGCCCTATGGAGTTGAGGGAACAATTGAGGAAATAAAGAGCGGAAGCTTCACCGTGGAAGAAACCGTTGCAAAGGTTAAAACTGCAAACAACGAGTTGATTGATATTTGCATGATGCAGAAATGGCCAGTACGTATCGGCCGCCCGTATAAAGAGAAGCTCCCCCCTAACTCTCCCCTTGTTACAGGTCAAAGGGTTATAGACACTCTCTTCCCTTTGGCCAAAGGCGGAGTTGCAGCCGTACCGGGTCCTTTCGGAAGCGGTAAAACGGTAGTTCAGCATCAGCTTGCAAAATGGGCCGATGCCGAAATAGTTATCTATATAGGCTGCGGAGAGCGCGGAAACGAAATGACCGACGTTTTAAAGGAATTCCCGGAGCTTAAAGACCCAAGGACCGGCGAGTCCCTTATGAAGAGAACCGTTCTTATAGCAAACACATCAGACATGCCTGTTGCTGCCAGAGAAGCATCCATTTATACAGGTATGACTATTGCAGAATATTTCAGGGATATGGGCTATAGTGTGGCGTTAATGGCAGACTCCACTTCCCGTTGGGCGGAAGCATTAAGAGAAATGTCCGGCCGACTCGAAGAAATGCCCGGTGAAGAAGGTTATCCGGCATATCTTGGTTCAAGACTTGCCCAGTTCTATGAAAGGGCAGGAAGAGTTGTATGCCTTGGCTCTGAAGGAAGAGAAGGAGCCCTTACCGCCATCGGTGCCGTATCTCCTCCGGGTGGAGACCTTTCCGAACCTGTTACACAGGCAACACTTCGAATTATCAAAGTGTTCTGGGGACTTGATTCAAGCCTTGCCTACAGGCGTCACTTCCCTGCAATCAACTGGCTGCAAAGCTACTCGCTGTATCTTGATATAATAGGCCAGTGGATTAACGAGAATATCTCAAGAGACTGGGATTCTATGAGGTCTGACACTATGCGTATTCTGCAAGAAGAAGCGGAACTTGAGGAAATTGTTCGCTTGGTCGGTGTTGACGCCCTGTCACCAGCCGACAGGCTTACTCTCGAAGCCGCCAAATCGATACGTGAAGACTATCTTCACCAAAATGCCTTCCATGAGGTAGATACCTACACCTCATTGAACAAGCAGTACAGAATGCTAAAACTCATACTGGGATTCTATTACAGCGGTAAAAAAGCGTTAGATGCAGGGGTAAGCATTAAAGAGCTGTTTGAGCTTCCTGTCAGGGAAAAAATCGGAAGAGCTAAATACACACCTGAAAATCAGGTAAACAGTCATTTCAATGAAATTGAAAAAGAACTTAATGATCAAATAGAAGCCCTCATCTCAAAGGAGGTGCAATAAGATGCTGAAGGAGTATAGAACAATAAACGAAGTAGCCGGTCCTCTGATGCTTGTGCAGAAGGTTGAAGGTGTAAAATACGGCGAACTCGGTGAAATAGAACTGGCAAACGGTGAAATCAGAAGATGTAAAGTATTGGAAGTTAACGGTGATAACGCACTGGTTCAGCTTTTTGAAAGCTCAACAGGTATAAACGTTGCTACAAGTAAAGTAAGATTTTTAGGAAGAAGTATTGAGCTTCCCGTATCAATGGATATGCTGGGAAGAGTATTTAGCGGTATGGGCAAGCCCTTGGACGGCGGTCCCAACATTATCCCCGACAAAAGGCTTGACATCAACGGTCTTCCTATGAATCCGGCAGCAAGAAACTATCCTTCGGAGTTTATTCAGACCGGAGTTTCAGCCATTGACGGACTGAATACCTTGGTTCGCGGTCAGAAGCTCCCCATATTCTCCGGTTCGGGTCTTCCCCATGCCCAGCTTGCAGCGCAGATTGCAAGGCAGGCAAAGGTTTTGGGTACGGACAGTAAATTTGCCGTTGTGTTTGCAGCTGTTGGTATTACCTTTGAGGAAGCTGACTTCTTTATCAGTGACTTTAAGAGAACCGGTGCCATAGACCGTACTGTTCTTTTTATCAACCTGGCAAATGACCCTGCCATCGAACGTATTTCAACTCCCCGTATGGCTCTTACAGCTGCGGAATACCTTGCTTTTGAGAAAGACATGCACGTACTCGTTATAATCACCGACATAACCAACTACGCAGAGGCGCTGCGTGAAGTATCTGCCGCAAGAAAGGAAGTTCCCGGCAGAAGAGGTTATCCGGGCTACCTTTATACAGACCTTGCTACAATATACGAAAGAGCCGGAAGAAAGATTGACAGTGAGGGAAGTATCACCCTGATTCCGATACTTACAATGCCTGAGGATGACAAGACCCATCCTATCCCCGACCTCACCGGATATATAACCGAGGGTCAGATTATTCTAAGCAGAGAGCTTCACCGTAAGGGCATAACCCCTCCAATAGACGTACTACCATCCCTTTCCCGTCTTAAAGACAAGGGAATCGGAAAAGGCAAAACCCGTGAAGACCATGCGGATACAATGAACCAGCTTTTTGCAGCTTACGCAAGGGGTAAGGAAGCAAAGGAATTGGCTGTAATCCTCGGAGATGCCGCCCTTTCCGATACGGATAAGCTGTATGCGAAATTTGCGGATGCCTTCGAAAAAGAATATGTATCCCAAGGCTTTAATGAGGACAGAACCATTGAAAAAACTCTTGAAATCGGCTGGAAGCTGCTTTCAATACTGCCTAGAGCAGAGCTTAAGCGTATCCGGGATGAATACCTTGACAAGTATTTGCCTAAAGCATCGGAGAATTAACAGCCTTTGCTTGTAAAGATGCTTTATTTAGGTTATTGTTTAGTCCCGAGCTTTTATTTTCAAACTCAAGAAGAAGGTTTATAGCTGGCTTCTTAATATATTTAAGGAGAGAATTACTATGGCAATTATGCGTGTAAACCCGACCAGAATGGAGCTTACCCGACTCAAGAAACGGCTGCAGGTTGCCCGCAGAGGCCACAAACTGCTAAAGGATAAGCTTGATGAGCTCATGAAGCAGTTTCTTGACCTGGTAAGAAAAAACAAGGAGCTCCGCGAAAAGGTTGAAGAAATGCTGATGAAAGTTCACCAGGACTTTCTCATAGCCAGGGCCGTTATGTCATCAGAAGGCCTTGATGCTGCACTCATGCTTCCAAAGCAAAACATAAGCCTTGATGTGTCAACGCAGAATATTATGAGTGTGGAAGTTCCTGTGCTGAATTTCACCACTTCAAGCTCCGACGAAAGCGATATATATCCTTACGGATTTGCCTCGACTTCCGGAGAACTCGACGGTGCCATCTCAACCCTTTCCCAGGTGCTTCCGTACATGCTTGAGCTTGCGCAGATGGAGAAATCATCCCAGCTTCTTGCCCAGGAAATCGAAAAAACAAGAAGAAGGGTTAACGCCCTTGAATATGTTATGATACCTCAGTTGACGGAAACAATAAAGTATATATCCATGAAGCTGGACGAAAATGAAAGAGGAAACATCACAAGACTCATGAAGGTCAAGGACATGATGTTGGAGCAAGCCCATAATTATGAAGCAAAACTTAACGGTGCTTAAGAGTAAAGTAAAAACCGCCTGCCAATGAAATTATCTTAAAACTGGCAGGCGGTTTGATTATTTATTCCCCAGCATAGCCGCAAGACGCATATATTCCTCTTCCAGAGCCTCTTTGTCTGCTCCGGGAGCTGACAGCTTTGCTGCAATTTCAGCCATTTTCATTCTGATTAAAATCTTTTCAGTCTCATCTTTTGCCTTTTTAGGAGTTTCATTTCTCCTTTGGCCATACTCCTCAAAATTTCCTTCAAACTCCGTTATAGTATGGTTTTCAATAACAAGCAAGCGGTCGGCAACAGCATTTACAAAGGCACTGTCATGGGAGACAAAAAGAACTGTTCCCTCATATTCGCAAAGAACACTCTCCAAGGCTTCCATAGAGCTCATATCAAGATAGTTGGTGGGTTCATCCAAAATAAGAACATTGGCATCGGAGACAAAGAGCTTTGCAAAAGATACCTTTACCCTCTCCCCTCCGCTTAGGCACCCCACCTTTTTGTCTACATCATCATTTTTTATTAGCAGGCGTGCCAGTATTGTTCTTGCCACAGTCTGATTCTGGACACTGTCTTTCATCACATTTTCCAGTACGGACTTATCATAGTCGAGATTTTCAAAGTCTTGATGAAAATATCCAATTTTTACTTTGGGCACTACATATATGCTCCTGTCGGCTTTTTGGCAAATCAGGTTCAGCAATGTGCTTTTTCCTGCCCCGTTTTCGCCCCACAGGGCAGTTTTTGAACCGTTTAGCACCTTAAATCCGGCTTTGTCGAATATTTTCCTATCTCCATAGCTGAAAGATAGCCTGTCGGCAGAGATAACAACCTTGTTTTCCGGCGGATTGGTCAGGGAAAAATCCAGCTTGATTTTCGGTATCTCCTTTGGTTTTTCCTTTACCTCAAGCTTTTCAAGGCGGGTTTTTAGGCTGTTTACTTTGTTATTGATTTTCTCTTGCTTTTGTGTGGTTTCCCTTTTGTGAAGCCTCGCCTCGGAATTCCCCATTCTTTTTGGAGTTTTCCTCATGGATTTCGCCAAATTTTTTCTGTCTATTATTGCCTCCTCAATACTTGTCTTTTCTTCGATATATTTTTCGTACTCAAAAATCTCACGATTATACTCCATCTCCCTTTGCTTCTTATAGAAGGAGTAATTGCCGTTATAAAACTTTAGTTTCCCGTCCCTTACCTCAATTATTTTATTGCAAAGGCTGTCAAGTAAATCCCTGTCATGGCTTATGAGCAAAAAGGATTCCACGCTTTGAAGTTTTTGCTTTAAAAGCTCAATGCCTTTATAATCAAGATTTGCCGTAGGTTCATCCGCAAACACCAAAATTTTTTCGCCATTAAAGGCATTGGCAATTTTTATTCTGGTTTTTTCTCCCCCGCTAAAGACCTTTTGATGCACCTTTTGAGACAAGTCAAATTCCTTTAAAAGCTTTTTATCCGCACAAATGCTTTCGTCGGAAAACTGGCGGATATATGCTATATCGCAAAACTGTCTTACAAATCCCTCGTCCGGTTCTATTTCCTTTGCCAGAATATTTAAAAGCGTAGTCTTACCGGAACCGTTTTGACCTATTATCCCGATTTTGTCCCCGGAATAAATCTTTAAATCATCAATCTCAATTATAAGCCTGTCACTATAGTACTTCTTTATATTATGAGCTTCCAATATAAGCATAAAAAAATCTCTCCTTCCACTTTTTTCAGTGTGCCGGAAAGATATAAATAGCATAATACCTGCAAAAGCAGCAAGGCATTAACTGCATAGCAAAAATATTTATAGCTAATCCGGCACAAAACAAGAGCAGTATGCTCCATCTTTAAAAAAAATAAAGTGTTTTTTGCCAAATTAGCCAATGATCATCGTTAAAATACCTTGCCCTTTCTTCAATATTTAATTATATTTTACCCAATTTTATAAATTAAATCAATATCTCTGTTAAACTAAAAATCCCCTCCGGACGGGGATTTCAATCCGGAAGGGATTTTTGCCATGCTGCTGGTTATTTTATACTTTAGCTTTTAGTTTTAGGGGCATACCGGGAAATGCTGGATTTGCCCATTTATATGTTGAGTTATAAGCGCCAGATCAACGGAATTTACCGAACCGTCGCCATTTACATCTGCAGCAACATATTGTCTAAAGGTTAAAGTACCATTACCAATAAGGTAATTGCTAAGCAGGCTTTTGTCACTTGCTGTTACCAACTGATCTCCGTTAAGATCTCCATAATAAACTGTGTAAGTTTGGCCTGCGGGGAAAGAGGATATTTTTCCAAGAAGGTAGTCTCTGAGCAGATAATAATCAAGCATTGTAGAGCTAGAATCATAGTTCACATCTCCAGCTATATATTGTAATGGATTTGCGAACGGTATGGCATAGTATACTTCATTATACAATAATGCAAGGTCTACAGAGTCGATTGTTCCGTCCAAGTTTACATCACCAATAATTACTGTTTTGCTGCATTGATGTCCTGCATATGCTGTCATAGAACCGCCTAATACTATCATGGCGATACCTAAAACTACCGTTAACAGTGCAACTTTCTTTTTCATACACATTCCCCTTTCTTTTCCTTTGTCTTTTGTTTTTTATTGAAGCCGGCCGACTATCAATCATTATATTGGAACTTCCCTTGGAAGATTTATTGCTTATACTCCGAACACAGAACAGCTTGTCTTTCTAATATCATTATATATTCAAAAAATTAACATGTCATGTTAGTTATTCCATTTTACGTTTTTTGACATGTTTTTTGCTTTCAATGAAACAATTTGTTGACATTTTTTCAATAAAGCGACATGAATAGATTCTATTTTTATTGAAATTTTAAGTATCAAAACTGAATCCATATGCAGTAAAAATCCCCTCCGGACGAGGGTTTCAATCCGGAAGGGATTTTTTATGATGCTGCTGGTTATTTTATACTTTAGCCTTTAGTTTTGAGGGCATACCAGAAAATGCTCTATTTTGTCTTTCGCATGTGAGTTTATATATGATACATCAAGGGCATTTATAAATTGATCGCCATCTACATCTGCCGCAGCCAACTGTCTAAAAGTTAAAGGAGTTCTATTAAGAATGTGGTCGATAACTATTTCTTTATCATCTAATGTTACTAACTGGTCACCATTAAGGTCTCCATAATAAACCGTATAAAACTGGCCTGCAGGAAAAGAAGAAATATTTCTTAGAATGTAGTCTCTGAGCATGTTATAATCCTGCACTGTGATAGAACCATCATAGTCTACATCTGCAGCAACAAACTGCAATAAGCTCGTAAACGGTTGTCCGTGATTGACATAACGACCCAAAATTGTAACGTCTAAAGCGTCAATTAAGCCGTCCAAGTTTACATCACCGATAATTACCGTTTGATTGCATTGATGTGATGCGTATACTATCATTGAGCCGCCTAATACCATCATGGCAATACTCAAAGCTACCGTTAACAGTACAATTTTCTTATTCATACACATTCTCCTCCCTTTTTCCTTTGCTTTTTGTTTTTTTATTGAAGCCGGCCGACTATCAATCAAAATTTATCTTGAAAGTTCCCTTGTTTATACTTCGAATAGAAAACATCTTTTCCTTCCCAAGATTATTATATATTCAAAATTTTAGCACGTCATGTTAATTGTACCATATTCTATATTTTGACATACTTTTTAACTTTCAGTAAACAATGTGTTGCCATTTTTTATAATATAATATTTAATTATGTTAATTTAAACAAATTATGCACCTAAGTTATATATTTCCTTGTTTTTGTAAATAATATATAAATGCTTAAAGGTATTGAAAATACAAAAAAGGTTTATTTTTAAAGGAGTTTATCAATTAGATGGCAACCGTTGGAATACCCAAAGGATTATTTTACTTTGAACACCATGTGCTCTGGGAAAACTTCTTTTGCAATTTGGGTTGTAATGTTGAAGTGTCCGATGACACCAATAAAGAAATACTGGACTGGGGTGTAAAATACTGCAGCAATGAAACCTGTCTTCCCGTAAAGGTTTTTCACGGACATGTTTACAGTCTGAAAGACCGGGTGGATTATATATTCATACCCAGATATACAAGTGTTGATAAAAATGAGTATACCTGCCCCAAGTTTTGCGGACTTCCCGATATGACGCTGCTGAATTTGAAAAGGCAGATAAAGGTACTGGAAATTAAAATAAATGTGGATGCAAAACCCGAAGAAACCTTCAAAAGTCTTCGGGAAATCAGTAAAGCCTTAAAAGTCCGTTATCCCGATGTGGTTGAGGCTTTTAAAGCGGCACTGGAAACATACGACAACAGCCGAAGAAATACAGAAATATTTGAGGATCAAATAAATAGCAGCATTGGTAAGACTGTAATTTCATTATTGGGGCATCCGTACATGATTTACGACAGTTATCTTAATATGAAACTGATTGACAAGCTTAAAGCACGAAACATAACCGTTTTTACCCCCGGGGACATTGACCGTGAAACCAAAAGGAAAAAAGCCTACCCCTTCGAAGGGAAAATCTTCTGGGATGTCGGCTTTGAACTTCTCGGAAGCGCCTTTACTTTTGCTTCATCTCCGGCTGTCAGAGGAATAATATATCTTACTCCCTTTGCCTGCGGAGTTGACGCTTTTGTTTTGGAGTTTATCGAAAGGCGGCTTAAAGAGAAGTACAATATTCCCCTTCTTAAGCTAACCATTGACGAGCATACGGGAGAAGCTGGTTTTGATACAAGGATTGAAGCATTTTTGGATATGATAGGGTGATTATATGAAAATTACATTTCCCCATATGGGTGACTCATATATACCTGTAAAGGTACTGCTGGAAACTGCAGGAATTGACTATGTTATGCCACCGATTTTAGACCGAAGTCTATTAGAACAGGGTATACTGCACTCGCCTGAATTTGCCTGTCTTCCTTTTAAGACAATAATGGGCGATTTTATTTACGGCATTGAAAACGGGGCAGATTTGATACTTTTTGGCGGCGGCTGCGGCCAGTGCAGATTCGGCTACTTTGGAAAACTCCAGGCTGAAATATTAAAAAGTATCGGGTATAATGTGAATTTTATTTATCTTGACCTTAGCAATATCTCTGTGAAAGAAGTGCTGGAAAAAATAAGGCCTCTCACAGAAGGAAAGAGCGTATTTGAGCTTTTGAAGGCAATATTTTATGCGACTAAGACAGTTTTTACGGTGGACAGGATAAACAGGCTGGCAAGGTTCACAAGGTGCCGCGAGATAAACAAGGGCGAAACGGACAGAATAATGTCCCAATTTCACAATAATATTCAGAAGGCCAAGGGTTATAAAAGTATAAACAGGATAATTCGTTCCACTGCAAGAAAGCTTAGAAAGATAGCCCTAGACAGAAAGTACAATCCGATTAGGATTTGCCTTGTGGGTGAAATATACGTTGCCGCCCATCCCAGTATAAATTTTGAAATAGAAAGAAAGCTTGGCAACATGGGCGTGGAAGTACACAACACCATGGGCATGAGCTTTTGGATTAAGGAGCATTTTATAAAGAAGCTTTTACCTTTTAGAATAAAAAACAAGAACCATGAAGCGGGAAAAGAGTTTATGAATACCGATGATATCGGAGGTCATGGTCTCAGCTCCATAGGTGCCTCCATAAGAAGTGCCAAAAAGGGATTTGACGGCGTTATCCATATATACCCTTTCACCTGTATGCCTGAGATAATTGCTCAAAGCACCTTTAGCGAAGTGCAAAAGAAATACGGTATTCCAATTATTACACTGATAATTGATGAAATGACCGGCGAAGCAGGTTATATGACAAGGCTTGAGGCATTTGTGGATATGATTGGGATGAGAAGGAAACCATCGTTTTCTCTAATTCCGACATTTTTTTCGCAAAAAATTTAAAATTTTTTATAAAAACACTAAAGTAGTTCCGCTTTTTACTCGATATTATTCGTGTACAAATTAATACTCCCCTATAAAACCCGTTACATTTTCCCTTCTATTTTGAAATGTACGGGCCTTTTTTTTGCCTATTTTTCATTCTTGTTTCCCTCTTCACTGTGTTTTATTATAAAGCACTAAAATCAACCGCTATTATAAAGAATAATAAATTAACATACAATAAAAATGTATCAAAATTAAATAAGTGCTTAAACACATCCTTGAAAAATTGTTTGCTTAATATTATAATAAAAGCAAGTATAGATGTTTGCGGAGCATACTAAAACCGTCTTAATAAAACTGAGAGCAATCTCCGTTTTATATTGTTGTTTAGAATTTTATATATTAAAAATCAAAAATCTCTTCCGTGGCAAAAATTGCAAAAACAGTATCCAAGGAAGAGATTTTTTATTTGCAAAAAAGACGGTTGTATATCATCCTAAATGGCCATTTCATGTAAAGCCTTGTTTATGTATAATACCCGGCGAAATTATTTGCACTCCATCTGAAATTTCAACCTTCCTTGCCCTTTTCCACAAAAACTGTAAATGTACCATCCTCATTATTCACAACATCAAGAACTTTATGACCCTCTTCCTTGAAACTTCTTGGCACATTCAAAATAGGTTCTCCCTCATTCATCTTAATTTCAAGAATTTGCCCTTCCTCAAGCTCTTCTATAGCGACCTTTGCCTTCACAAAAGTCATGGGGCAAACAACATCAGTAATATCAACAAAACCATCCGCTTTAAAGTTGCTCATATTTTTTCCTCCATTCCAGCGGTCCTTTATCCACATAAAATACTCAATAATCACACCGCTTCCAATAGCTCTACAAGCCTGTTTTTCAACAAGTCCCAGCCTACCCTGTCCAGTGTATTTCCAAATCTTTCACCGGGTTTTCCATGCTCCTCAAAAAACGCCAAAGTGGCTTCAATAACCTTATGTAAATCTTCCTTTGAGAAAAGGATAGGCAAAAGCTGCCTTCCGATTGATATTCTATTGCCAAACAATCCCCCAAAGTACAATATGAATCCACTTTTCCCTTCCCATGCACTTGTAGGACAAACCTTAACACATTTACCGCAATAGATACAGTCCTTTTCATTGAAAGCTAACTCTTTTTCCTGCTTTTTCACCTCAATAACTTTAGCAGGACAAACTGCCTGACACAATCCACAGTAAATACATTTATCCTCAGCCCAAGCAGGCTTCATTCCGCCTTTAACCCCAAGGTCATTTTCCTCTGCCTTCAAGCAATTATTTCTGCAGCCGGTAATCCCCAGCTTAAACTTATGGGGCAATTCCCGGGCATAATACCTTTCATCAAATTCCTCGGCAAGCTCCGTTGTATTAATGAGCCCGCTGGGACAAATGGCAGACCCTTGGCATGCAGTAATGGTCCTTACCCTTGGTCCGCACGCACCGGGCTGTAAACCTGCTTGCGCAAGTTCCTTCTTAACAGCATCAATATCTTGAAGCTTTATAAACGGAATTTCAATACTCTGCCTTGAAGTCAAATGGACATATCCTGCACCGTACTTTTCCGCTATTTCATTCACCTTTGCAAGTTGCTCCGCTTTTATTTGACCTCCAACAATTCTTAAGCGCAGTGAAAAGCGGTCCTTGTCAACCTGCTTCATAAATCCGCCTTTTTTCAGCTCTTTATAATCCACATTTGCCACTATGTTTCCTCCCCCACAATAGACAACTCTTCCTCTGTCACATGTCCTGATGAAATATTAAAGCTCTTTAGTACCGGTGTATCGTCTTTTAGCGATAATATCAAGTAACTTGCCTTTGGGTCAAAGGCAAGCCTTATATCCTCTTCCGACGGACGGGATGGCGTTGCCGGATGACTGTGAAAGTTTCCCAGAAGCTCCCAACC
The DNA here is from genome assembly GCF_035371925.1 of Acetivibrio sp. Lineage (NCBI taxonomy): Bacteria > Bacillati > Bacillota > Clostridia > Acetivibrionales > Acetivibrionaceae > Acetivibrio > Acetivibrio sp. The sequence goes on from NZ_DAORXT010000070.1 coordinate 14,334, forward strand.
ATTATTTCTCATATCCTTAATTGCTGCAAACTGTTCCCTTGGATTCATTGAAAAATGCTCCGGACTTTCATCTATGTTTCTTAGCGGATATACTTTCTCAACATATTTCACCCCGTTCTCTATTCTGCCTCCCAATAGCCCGCAAGCTTCATTAGGCAAAACACTGCGGGAATGGTCAAGTATCTCCCGGTACTGCTTTTTTGTCATAACAATCATGACCAGCCACCTCCAACATCCATCAAGATTTCAAATCACACACTGCCTGCTCATAATCTATAAGCTCTTTTATAGTAGGATTTTCACCGCAAACCTGACACCTTTTATTCTTTGGCAACTTAATCTTTCTAAACTCCATCGTAAGTGCATCATAGGTTAGAAGGTATCCCGTAAGCAATTCGCCAATGCCAAGTATGTATTTAATAGCTTCAGTTGCTTGAATAGTTCCAATAATTCCGCCCATTACTCCCAATACTCCAGCCTGTTTGCATGTGGGGACTTTATCCGGTGGCGGAGGATTTTCAAATATACATCTATAACATGGCCCCTTACCCGGAACATAAGTCATGGTCTGCCCTTGGAACCTTATAATCCCCGCATGGGAAAAGGGTTTTCCCATAAGTACACTGGCATCATTTATTAAAAACTTTGCAGGGAAATTGTCGGTGCCGTCTATAATAAAATCATAATCCCTGTCCTTAATAATATCCCTTATATTGGCCGAACTTACCCACTCTTTATAAGTAACAACATCCACATCGGGATTCATTTCATTGATGGTTTCCTTTCCCGATATCACCTTGGGTTTTCCCACATCCTTGGTCAGGTGAATAATCTGTCTTTGAAGATTTGAAAGCTC
>NZ_DAORXT010000071.1:0-14580 GCF_035371925.1 Acetivibrio sp.
CCTTACTTTTATCGATACCTTCCATACCAAGTGCCTGAACTAATTCATCTACCTTTCTAGTGCTTATACCATGGACATATGCTTCCTGAACAACATTAACAAGTGCTTTTTCCCACATACGCCGGGGTTCTAGAAAACTTGGAAAGTAAGTTCCCTCACGAAGTTTAGGTATTTTTAAATCAATGGTACCAAGGCGGGTATCGTACGGTCTGATTCGAACGCCATTTCTTTGATTGTTTCTTTCTTCTGTACGTTCATACTTATCTGCACCAATTTTTGCAGTCACTTCGGCTTCCATCAACTTATTTAGGATTAATGCCATCAGCTCTCTCATGAAATCTCCATCTATTACATGTCCATAATGCTTGAAAATTTCCTCGATTTGTGGCATCATATCTCTTGCATCTTTTATAGCCACGGTATGACCTCCTCTACTTTTGTTTTGCTCTAACATAGTAGAAAACCATATCGTGGCCTTGTTTTCAAGGAACAATATCTTCCATCAATTTTAGGCCACCAATTTTACACCACTACTTAAGACTATAACCGCTATATTGCTCAGCAGTCTTTTCATCATCAAAAGGCATCTTTTTCCATATATCTAATTCATTCCTTCTACAAGTTCTTACATGATATCCATTTGGCAACTCAGCAAGAGCACAGGTATTCAATTTTTTACACATCATAAATAGGTTTTTATCGGGAATTTCTTTTTCCATGAGTAGATTAAAATAACAATTATTGCGATTCCATTTTGGGTCATCAAGTTCTGATATTTCATAGAAATCATTTTTCACAACATTATAATCTTCCATATTCATTCCCCGCATAAATAAAATAATATACATTAACTCAACTACACATCATGTTCAGAATGTATGGTTGTATTATTTCAATTCGTCAGGAATTTCGGTTACTGTATCTGCTTTATATAAAGTATAAACTGACATTATTACATCGTAATATTCTATAATCCATTCATCGGATGAAAAACCTTTTACCTCAAACACTTTATGCTTTTTGTCACCATCAACGATTCCTATTTGCTTACCTCTGAGCGAATCTTTGGGCAACGCACTGTAAAAAGTATAAAGTATACTTCCCCGTTGCAACTTTGACCCGCTGTTAAGTTCTTGGAAATTTTCATACTCTTTAGCGGTACAAGAAGAAAATAAAGTCATCAACAAAATGATAACCAACAACAAAGATAATTTCTTCGTAACCAGTCACTCCCTTTTAACTTTAATAAATTATATATTAGAAATCTCCATATATATTTCAGGATTCTTTACATTTTCAAAACCGAACTTCCTATAGAATTCATGTGCGTCTTTTGTAACAAGACACCAGCGTCGCAGATTTTGCAAATCCGGATGATTTAAAACACATTCCATGAGCCATTGACCCAAACCTTTGCCCCTGTATCCTTCATCAATAACAACATCACATAAATATGCAAATGTAGCGCAATCAGTTATAACTCTTACTAATCCTATCTGTCTTTCATTATGGAATAGTGAAAAACACAAAGAATTTTCTAATGATTTAATTATTATATCCCTTGACCGATTATTTGCCCAGTATGTCCTTGAAAGTAACATGCAGATAGAATCAATGTCTATCCTTTCAAAATCCGTAGTAATATTAAAGTCTCCCTTTTTATGATTAACTATCTGATACATTTTACTCCCACCTTCCTTTTTTCCTTACCGAGGTATCCTTAATTCACATGGAACACTCGCCTGACATAATCCGCAACATGCTGATTCTAACTGAAAGCATATCGTACAGGATACTGCAATAATCGGCTAGTGAGTCAGGAAGTAAAATAATGCACCGTGGTCCCCTTTCATGGTCTCTTGATAATTCATCGTCATTGCCAAGAACATCAGAACCCCAGCCTATTAGAGCAGCAGCATGACTGTTGGCGACTTGTGGCAGATTATCATTAATTAAAGTTCATTGTAATATGCTCTTGATAAATCTAAACCTTTCATTCTTACTTCTCCGAACTGAATTTAACCATATTATACCATGTAATATAATATAGTTTCATTATATGGTACATTTATATTTTCAATTATAATTGGAATATCTTCCAGTTTATATATCTTCGTATTATAATTTCATGTATTATCCGATATATTTTGCTAAGAATAAGCAGGGATTTTCTTCGTTCCAAAATAAAGGGAATACTTCTAATGGATAAAACCCATTCTTTCGATAAAACGCTCGTGTACGTTCATATGGTTCATATTCTGCCGAAGAATCAAGAGTTTTTACTGTAATGAACTTATATCCTCTTTCTCTGCAATAACTTTCAACAGCAGTCAACATAGCATGACCTACACCTTGCCTATGATATTCTTCTAATACACCTAAATTGTACATTTCAACTGTATATTCATTATGTACTTTCAAAGCAATAAATCCAATCACATTGCTTTCGTCAAAGGCAGCAAAGAACGGCATTTCTCTATGTAAAATGGACTTTTTTACTATATCCTCTGGTGGACTAAACCACTTTGGCAATGAATTCATAACTTTAAGTGTAATGCTTGTTTTTAAGTCCTTATCGATTATTTTCTCAACTTTAAACATATGTATTTCCTCCTATATCAAAACTATCTTTACTACACAATATTCTACAGATGTGTACCATATACCTTTATTTTACAACATACGACCTATAAAAACATCCGCTTTTCGCTCATTTCCTTTCTATTTTATATACTCTTATCCTCATACTTGTATCAAGAAATATGGTTAAACCTTTAATACACTCCAAATTCTCTTGGTTTTCTTGGTTGCACAATTCTAAATTTCCGTTTCTGTTACGTACCCTAAATCTACTCGACAACATGAAAATTTATTTTAAGAATAACTTTATTTTATTTATAGAACAACTTTATTATCACAGAGTCAACTTTATTATTTTTATAACATCTTCCTTATTCCTTATCCCTAAAAATCCACACCCCTAACTATGTATATTTAAAATAAACTCCGCTCCAAACCAACACCCCTCAACCCCTTATCCCTTCTTGCCTTGAACCCACTTCCCTATTTCTTTCCAGATAATAAAGTCCGCTCGAAAATTCCTTAATTTAATTCCATTTATTAACACTTTTTCCTTAATTCTTGTAATAATTTTTTAAATAAAGTCGGTTCCGAACAGGAATATGTTGAAAGGGAAAAGGGGTAAGGTTGCATTTTCTCATGTGCTTTTTCTAATCTTTTTATCAATCATAGTGTCAATAATTTCTCTCAATACTATAATCAATACTTTCCTCAATCCCTTTAATATCAATACATTTAGCCTTATTTCTTACTCCTTAACCCTAACAATCTTAATCCTTACACCTTATCCCTCTCTCCCTAAAAATCAAAAACCCCGCAGCAAATGAAGATTTCTCTTGCATCTGCTACGGGATTTTGGAACGAACTTTATTTTTACAGAGCGAACTTTATTTTAATGGAGTCAACTTTATTTGAATTATACATTTTATTTATAATTGCACCTTCATCTACTCAACAGTCACACTCTTTGCAAGATTTCTCGGCTTATCCACATCGCAGCCTTTCTGCAGGGCCATATAATATGCAAATAACTGCAGAGGTGTAACCGCCACTATCGGAGCAATAAGCGAATCAACATCCGGTATGGCAACAACCACATCGGCAACCTTAGAAACCTGCTTGTTGCTCTCCTTCGCTATTGCAAGAACAACCGCTCCCCTGGCCTTTACCTCCTTGATATTGCTTATCATTTTCTCTACAAGATTGTCTTGGGTCATCGGGCAAATCACCAGTGTGCCCTCTTCGATAAGGGCAATGGTACCGTGCTTCAATTCCCCTCCGGCATAGGCCTCCGAGTGAATATACGAGATTTCCTTGAGCTTCAGTGAGCCCTCCATGGACAGAGCATAATCAAGACCTCTTCCGATGAAGAAAATGCTCTTTGCATTATAATGCTGCGCCGCAAACTTCTGTATTGTGTCTTTATTCGCCAATACCTTCTCTATTTCCCGGGGAATCGCCCTAAGTCCTTCTATTATATTGCTGTAATATTCTTTGTCTATCCTGCCAAGTTTATAAGCAAAATCCAGGGCTATCAGGTACAATGCCGAAAGCTGTGTGTTGTATGCTTTTGTCGAAGCTACGGCAATTTCCGGTCCCGCCCAGGTATAAAGAACATTATCCGATTCCCTCGCAATCGAACTTCCCACAACATTCACAATGGACAGAACCTTTGCTCCCTTCTTCTTTGATTCTCTTAGAGCAAACAATGTGTCAATGGTCTCACCGGATTGACTTATTATAATTACCAAATTTCTGTCACCTACAAGGGGGTCCCTGTACCTGAACTCCGACGCAACATCCACTTCCACAGGAATCCTTGCCAGCTTTTCTATTATATATTTTCCGACAACTCCAGCATGATATGCGGTACCGCATGCGACAATGAAAATTTTGTCTATGTTCTTTAAATCTTCAGCAGTAATTTTTATGTTGTCCAGTACTATATTACCGTCCTTTATTCTCGGACTTATAGTGTCTTTTACCACTTTAGGCTCCTCACACATTTCCTTCATCATGAAATGCTCATAGCCTGATTTTTCAGCCGCAGCGACATCCCAGTTTACCTTGAATACCTTCTTTTGTACTATCAATCCGTGATTATTGTATACCGTGACTTCCTTGTCGTTTAAAAGTACAATTTCTTTATCCTCCAGAATATATACATCCCTTGTGTACTCAAGTATTGCCGGAATATCGGATGCTACAAAATTCTCACCTTTTCCAAGTCCCACCACAAGAGGGCTGTCTTTTCTGGCAGCAACAAATTTGTCGGGACAATCACTGCAAAGCACTCCTAACGCATAAGAGCCTTCTATTTCATTTATGGAGTTTATAACAGCCTGAACAATGTCGCCGTGATAATGGTAATCTATAAGCTGTGCCACAACCTCGGTATCGGTTTCCGATATAAATTCATAGCCTTCCGCTTCAAGGAATTCTTTTATCTCCATATAGTTTTCGATTATACCGTTGTGAACAACCGCAATTTTACCGGAATTGCTTATATGGGGATGGGAATTGAGGTCATTAGGCTCACCGTGGGTAGCCCAACGGGTATGGCCTATGCCAATATTCCCCACCGGCATGCCACAATTTACCTTTTCCTCCAAATTTGCAAGCCTTCCTTTGCACTTTACCACTTTAATATCATCATTGTCTAAAATTGCCACTCCGGCTGAATCATAGCCCCTATACTCAAGCTTTTTAAGGCCATTCAAAAGTATAGGCGCTGCGTTTTTACCGCCTACATAACCAACTATTCCACACACAACTACCTCTCCTTTACATTTTTGTGTCTTTCTGGATAAAACATTATAAAAGACAATAGAAGTGGCTAATATATTAGACAGGAAAATTCACCCAGATCCCTTTTGTTCTGCAGTTGCCTGCAGTTTTTGTAGGACCCTGACGGTCGTGACAACCGGAAGGTTTCCGCCGAAATTTCGATAACTCACCGATTGCAGAAATTATCGGTGACCTCCTTCTCCTCGTCCACGCGTTAAAACGCGTGCTGGCGCTTTATTTTTATATTGAATTCATTATGGCTTAAATCTTTACCCTCCTTTCATTGCCCATAATGAACAAGATTTGCCTGTCTAAAAGTTCTTTAACCCCTTATTTATACAACAGCAGGCGCATTATCAAGAATAACGCCATGCAGTGCAAGCGATTCAAGTTATCATTAATATATATTTCTTCTATATAAATTTATCCAAGTCTCTCTTCTATAACTTTTGCAAGCTCAACAGCTCTTTTTGTTATATAATCCTTGTCTTTACCCTCTATCATAACTCTGACAAGGGGTTCTGTTCCTGAAGGTCTTATAAGCACCCTTCCCTCGTCGCTAAACTCATTCTCAAGCTCTTTACACTTGCTGCATATAACTTCATCCTCAAGATATTTCTCTTTGTTTTGATTTATTACACGGGCATTGATCAACACCTGCGGCAACACCTGCATTATTGAGGCCAGCTCCGAAAGCTTCTTTCCTGAAGACTTCATAACACTAAGAAGCTGTGTTCCAGTAAGAATCCCGTCCCCTGTAGTGTTATGCTCAAGGAAAATAATATGGCCGGACTGCTCGCCGCCTAAAATATGCCCGTTCTCAAGCATATTTTCCAGAACATATCTGTCCCCTACTTTTGTCTTGACTATGTTAATACCTTCTCTTTTTGCCATTATATCAAGCCCGAGATTGCTCATAACAGTGGCAACAATTGTATTATTTGAAAGCTTCCCCTGCTTTTTTAACTCAAGACCGATTATTGCCATAATTTGGTCACCATCAACCAAGTTGCCGTTTTCATCAACCCCAAGCACCCTGTCGGCATCCCCGTCAAAGGCAAGCCCAACATCAGCTCCGCTTTCAACGACAAATTTCTGTAATTGTGCAATATGAGTGGAGCCGCAGTTTCTATTTATATTTACACCGTCGGGCTCGTTGTTGATAACACAGACATCCGCACCAAGTTCAAAAAAAGCAATCGGTGCCGCCTGATATGCCGCTCCGTTTGCACAGTCAATTGCCACTTTAAGTCCTTTTAAGTCTCCTCTAACGGTACTTTTAATAAAGTTTACATAGTCATCCAAAGATGACTCAATTTCAACTTTCTTTCCTATTTTTTCTCCGGTAGGAAGCTCGATTTTTTCCGAATTGTCAAGAATTATGGCTTCTATCCTCTCCTCCAAAGCGTCGGAAAGTTTATAGCCTTTGTTGTTAAAGAATTTTATTCCGTTAAACTCATAAGGATTGTGGGAAGCGGAAATTACTACACCGGCATCGGCATTGTAATGTCTTGTAAGATAGGCAACCGCGGGAGTGGGCACTATTCCAAGGCATACAACCTCTGCCCCTACCGAACACAATCCTGCAACTAAAGATGCTTCCAGCATATCTCCCGATATCCTTGTGTCCATGCCCACCAATATTCTTGGTGTGTGCTTTGTTTCCGCAGTAAGTACATATGCTCCAGCCTGACCCAATTTATATGCAAGGTCGGCGGTTAATTCCAAATTGGCTACTCCTCTTACTCCATCAGTACCAAATAAACGACCCAATACTTTCATCCCCCTAAATTATTAAACATGTTTGTATTGCAATTAAATGTTTCAAAACAAATATACATATAAACTCATAATAACTATATTATATTATATCGATCAAGTAAATAGCAAAAACCATTTTATGTCATCCAACACCTAAAATTTCAGGCAATACACCTATATATTAATATATTATTTATATTATTCAAATACTGCTACTCATATGAATAAGTACTTATTATTCTCTCTGCAATTCTAATGCCGTCAACCGCCGCACTCACAATCCCTCCGGCATATCCGGCACCCTCACCGGCAGGATACAAGCCCTTTATCCCAATTGCCTCAAGAGAGTCACCCCTTGGAATCCTGACAGGCGACGAAGTCCTGGTCTCAACCCCTGTAATAACAGCATCCTTCATTCCAAAGCCTTTTATTTTGGAATCAAAACAGGGTATGGCTTTCTTTATTGAATCTGTCACAAAAGATGGAAGGCACAAATGAATATCGGAAAGATTTGTTCCTCCGGTATAGCTTGGTTTGACTATTCCTAAGAAAGTTGACTTTCTTCCCTCTACAAAGTCCCCAAGCCTCTGTACCGGTGCCCAATTGCAAGAGCCGCCCGCAGCAAAAGCCAGCTTCTCCCACTTTCTTTGAAAATCAATACCGGCAAGAGGATGTCCACTTCCGAAATCTTCCGGTTCCACCGATACCACAAGGGCACTGTTGGCGTTTTCCCTGTCCCTTGCAAATTCACTCATTCCGTTTGTCACAATCATCCCCGGCTCCGATGCCGATGCCACAACAATACCTCCCGGGCACATGCAAAATGAGTACGCAGTCCTGTCCCCTATTTTTTGAAACAGCTGATAGTCTGACGCTCCAAGCTTGGGATGCCCTGCTGCTTCGCCATATTGGGCTCTGTCAATCACTTCCTGGGGATGCTCAATCCTGACCCCTATGGAAAAGGGCTTTTGTACAAATTCAACACCTTTGTCCAAAAGCATCTTGAATGTGTCTCTTGCACTATGACCTATTGCAAGGACCGCAACATCGCAAGGTATTTCTTCTTTGTCATTTACTATAATTCCGCATATTTTCCCGTTTTTAACAATTATTGATGTGACCTTCGAATTAAACCTTACTTCTCCGCCGTATTCAATTATCCTGTTGCGCATATTTGAGACTACTCTTTTTAACACATCAGAGCCTATGTGGGGCTTTGCCTTGTAGAGAATTTCTTCATGAGCCCCGGATTTATAAAATTCTTCCAAGACAATACTGCAGCGTCTGTCATTTATCCTGGTGGTAAGCTTTCCGTCTGAAAAAGTTCCGGCACCGCCTTCTCCAAACTGTACGTTAGTTTCGGGGTCAAGCTCGCCGGCCTCCCAATACCGGTTAACAATTTCCGTGCGCTTTTCAACGCTTTCTCCTCTTTCGAGAATCAAGGGCCTATAGCCGTTTTGAGCCAAAATAAGCCCTGCAAACAGACCCGCAGGTCCTGTACCTATGACCACCGGTCTGTTTTCAAGTCTTATGCTGCCGGGAACTAAAACGTTTTCACTTTCTTGTTGTAAAATCTGGATGTCTGCGCTTTCCTTTATCTTTACTTTACCTTCAATTTCAAGCATTACAGAATAGACAAAACTGATGAAAGGCTTTTTCCTTGCATCAATGGATTCTTTTACTATCCTAAAATGCTTAAAGTCTTTTTCATTTACTTTAATTTTTTTTGAAACAAGTTTTTTCAAAACTTCTATATCATCATCCAAAGAAAGCTTTAAATTTCGAACAATTAACTTCATCTGCACCTCGTAAACTCTAATTCGCTGTCTTTTTTACACTGATTTTTACATCATAGTTTTCCATGAGATTTACAGTGTCGGGTATAACCACATTAAGCGGCCTTCTATGCTCACCTTCCGAAAGCCCGTTTACATCAACACTAAGCCTGAGATTTTCAGGCGCTATTTTGCTCAGCTCTTGCCTCGTACCGGTCAGGGTTATTCTAATAACTTCATCTAAGATTTCATACTTAAGCGAATTATCCCTTGCATTATCAAATGCAATGCTTTCTTTGCCAAAAACAAATTCCCTTTCTGCCAGCTCCTCAATAACCACATCGACATAAACACTTATTGGAGTATCTACAAGCCGAACTCCCTCCGGCAGAACAAGATTTACAATTTTAGTCATACTTTCCGATATGTTGTCGATATCAATTGGTGCGGTCTTCAAATTGTCAATCTGGCTGATAATATCAGAAGGCCCCGAAATCAACGCCTTTTCCGGTACAACCCTGTGTATGCCGTCGGTGTAATTCTTTGCCGGTCTTCCCCTTACAGCCGGCACTATAGATACTTCTTTTGCAATCTCAATGCTGATATCCACGCTTATCTTTTTATCCAATTCAACTATTTTCTCGCCTTCCTTGTTGTAAACCACGCACTCCTTGTTTATAACAATGTCATTGCTGAGATTGTCCACATCAACATAAGCCCTGACCTCACCAATGGAATTTATTATTTCATCAGAAGCTTCAATTGAAACCATAGCCGGTACCGCATTGGCCCTTACCACCTGGTAGCTCTCCTTGGGCTTTCCTGTGGGAACCACCTTTACAGGAAAAAGATTTTCACCCATCTTTTCAAGCTCTATTTCCACAACCCTGGGGGTTACTCCCTGAAAAGACACGCCATCCTTATTGGTATAAACATTAATATACAAAAATTGTGTATTGACATCCTCCACCTTTGAAAGGTCAACAATTGCCTCTATGTCATTTAGACCTATGTTATTAAAAGCATTTTTTCTCCCCTTTAAACTGACGGAAACATTCCTCGGAAAGTTCTCATTCTTAATCATTATTCCCTTTTCTTTAAGAGAACTTTCATTTTCTATTTTTAGCGGAACATTCAATTCAACCCAGGTCACCGGATTGGAGCTGTCCAAAACAACAAACCAGAGAAATACAGCAAAAAATACGGATATTATCTTTAATGTCAAGTCCTTCTTTAATAGCTCGTTCATTTTGCCTTCACCTTCCATATCCCTAGTTTCTTGCTCGGATTTTCTTTATCCAAAAGATTTTTGCTTAAAGCCTTTCTCAAAGTATCCGGGGTTAAGTTCCTGGTAAGTCCGCCGTTTAAAGCAACAGATATTCTTCCCGACTCTTCCGAAACCACTACAACAATTGAATCTGAGACTTCGCTTATTCCTAATGCAGCCCTGTGCCTTGTCCCCAGCTCCTTGCTAAGATTCGAATTTTCCGTAAGGGGCAGAAAACATGCCGCCGCCTTTATTTTGTTGTCCCTGATTACAACAGCACCGTCGTGCAGAGGAGTATTCGGCGTAAAAATATTTATTAAAAGCTCGGAAGTAACGTTCGAATCCAGACCGATTCCCGAATTGATAATCTCCCCCAGCTTCGTCTCTCTTTCAATTACAATAAGTGCTCCTGTAAAGGTTCGCGACATTTCTGTCACAGCCTTTATTATTTCTTCAATAAGTGATTTTACTTTAATGGTCCTGTCCTCTTCTTCAAAGCTGAGAAGATTTCTAAACCTGCTCCTTCCCAACTGCTCCAGTCCTCTTCTAAACTCAGGCTGAAACAGTACCACAAGTATTATTGCCATATACTCTATAGTAAGCCTCAGTATAAAGGAAAGGGTCTTAAAACCGATCAACTCGCTGATTCTGGCCGCAAACACAATAACAAGAATACCTTTTATAAGCTGCCACGCCCTAGTTTCCCTTATCAGCTTAATCAATTTGTATATTACAAAAGACACTATACCTATATCTATAATTGTCTTTATCAAATCCCAAAGATTATTAATATCTAAATTTGTAGATAAATTTACTATAATATCCTTTAAATTTGATCCTATTGTTCCTAATAAAAAGTTCATCGGAAAACCTCACTCTGCATGTCAAGGTTAAAAACTTCCCATAAGAGAATTATAACTTATTTCTAAATAAATGTAAGCTTTTTTTAATTAAAAATATAATTAATAATTGATTACAAAAAAATTATTTTACCATATATTTCCAAGATAAACATACTCCAAATATTTCTGTGCCTCTTCCTGCGCCCTGTACAAAGTCTCCTTCGGCGTCGGAGGAATGCTTTGCATCTTGTAATTCGGAAAGAACCTTGAAAGATGCAAAGGTATATTCCTTGATAAGGATGAAAGCCACTTTGCAATCTCGGAAATTTCCTTCAAATCATCATTCAATGTGGGAATAACAAGGGTAGTTACTTCCACATGACATTTTTCGACTGCGATTTTAACAGTCTCCTTCACATTCTCCAGCGCTCCCCCGCATATGTCTTTGTAGAAGGAGGATGTATATGCTTTTACATCAATATTCATAGCATCAATATAGGGAAGCAGCATCAAAAGAGCTTCCTTGCCGATAAAACCGTTGGTCACCAAAACATTGGAAAGCCCTTCTTTCTTGGCAAGTACCGAAGTGTCATACACAAACTCATACCATACGGAAGGTTCATTATATGTATATGCAATCCCTATATTACCTTGAGGCATAAGCTCTTTTGCCTTATTGACAATATACTCAGAAGTTACATCATAAAGCTCGGGCTCATCATGGGCAATCTCCCAATTTTGGCAAAAAGAACATTTAAGATTGCAGCCAAAAGTACCTATTGACAGTATCCTAGAGCCGCTCTTAAACCTGTACAAGGGCTTCTTTTCTATAGGATCCAATGCAATGGAAGAAATTTTTCCGTAATTTAAAGAATACAAATTTCCGTCGATATTTTTCCGCGCCCTGCACACTCCCAAGCTTCCGGGCTTTATTGTGCAATTATGGGGACAAAGATGGCAATGTACTTTCAAATCCTCACTTTTATTGTAAAACATCGCCGGCTTTGCTGCTTCCATACCATCACTCCTCATTTATGCCTTATTACCTCAAAGCGTTCCATTGTATATTTCTCGTTTGGACTTATACCCGCCTTTTGAAGTGCAATTGACACCTGTTGCTCGGGAGTGTCAACATTCTCAAGGTTTGGAAGCAGAAGCCCCGTCCTTCTTCCGGCTCTAACAATCACCCCATACTTTACCGCATCCAGCTTGTCCATGGAATCGACAGCTTCAGGCTCCATCAATACGTCCACAGAGTATTCAAGCTCATCCAATTCATAGGGCTTCACAGGATAAAATCTCGGATCGGAAGTACCCGCGCTTATTGCATTATGAATTATTTCCTTTGCTATATTTTCCCTTGTGGGCGCAATAGTACCTATACACCCTCTCAATTCACCCTTCTTCTTTATGGAAACGAAAGTTCCCGCCTTATCCTTTATCATTTCGCCGGGAAGACCGTCATAATCGTCCAGAACCCTTCCTTCCTTTACATAAGCCTCCAAAGCTCTTCTGGCAAGGGAAACGTACGGATCAACACTCTTGCCTCTTCCCTTTATCCTTCTTTCAATTATCCTGCGAGAGGAATCTTCCCTACCGACTCCAATTCTTGCCACCATATATCCCACACCAAAAGGACCTTCATAAGAATAGACCTTCGGAGATACACTATATCCATCCAAAGCCCCCAGCATTATTACAAAGGATCTTAATCCACACTCCGCAGCTTCATCCCGAAGTTTGTCATCTATATCAAGAATTGCGTCAATATCGTCTTTTTCGATACTCTTAACAAAAAGCTCATCAAATTCCCCGGCGTGTTTGTTATATCCATAGGGCCCGTCACTAGTGAGCCGGTGCGCCAAATCTCCGCTTGCAACAAACACTACATCCTCATCGGAATTTCTTATAGCTTCACCTATACACATACCGAACCTGTAATGCTCTTCCAACGTAAGAGTGGACATGGCAATATGAACAAGCTTAAAATCCGAATATACCCGGCTTATATAATAAAGAGGCACCATTGCCCCATGGTCCAGTTCTCCGGATATGCCGTACTTTTTGCCTATACCTTCGTCAATTCCTCCTGCATCAAAACCTTCCTTCTTTGCAAACTCAACAATTGATTCTGCCATTTTTAAATTATTCTCAAAACCTAAGTTTACCTGACGAGCTCCAAACCTTCCAAAGTCTCCCTTTAGTGTTTTAAAGTCATTGATAAAAATATAGTCTTCAAACAAGGGAGCGTGGGAGGTTGTAAGAATAATAGTTGAAGGCTTCTCTTTTCTTATTTCTTCAGCTGCTTTTTCACAAGCCCTTAAAGTATTAGCGGCACCCTTCTCATCGCCCTTGCCAATCTCAGGCACAATCAAAGGAGGATGAGGAAAAATATAAGAACTTATTATTTTTCCCATAAAATGCAATCACTACCTTCCTAAAAAAATAGATGCAGTCATAACACCTACTGAAGTTAGAAAAAAGGTCAAAACCATAATAAATGCAATCACTCTGATAGTAGATTTTTTCATACTTTTTCACATCCTGTTCTATATAGTGTTTATTTATAACAAACATTTATTCAATTTCCCGTGCTATAATTTTATAATATTTTCGCCTACAGTTAAATACCTTAATTTATTACAAAATTCATAATACATTATCAGGCAAGAAAAATTTTTGTCACATAATTTACAATTCCAGGATAAAACTGAGTTAATTTTTTTTAAAACTTTAGGAGGAATTTAATTTGATTTGTAGAATAAAAATTTATATAAATCAAGTTATAAAACTCATCATTAATAAAACTAAGAAATAAAAAAAATAAAATAACATTTCACTTCTCATAAAAACACTAGTATGGAACGATTCTCCCCTGTTGCATAGTAGTGTTTTTCTTTTTTATTTTCCTTAAAACAACCTTGTTTCGAAATATGTCGAAAAATTGCGAAATTTGAGATTAATTTAATAAACGCGGCAACATTTACCTCAAAGCCGCTTATTTTTTAAAATATCAAATTGTACATTGTACATTGTTTGATTTCTCCGATATAATAAAATAGTACATTATACTCCCCTTTATATTTGGTATAAGGAGATATAAATAGAGACTTATGAAACAGGGCAAAATTACCGAAAGGTAATGACGCAAAGCCAAGGGTCTAAAGTGCCGTAAGCCGGTGCAATGACAGCCTGGCTGCCATTAAAAGTTCTGTTTATACTCTTCCAAATTAATATAAAGAGGAAATAGGTCCTAAATATTTCCTTATACCATTTTGTTTTATAAGTATAATGTTTTCAAGTCTTTTAATGATTATCTTTTTCCGTTTTTCCTTCAACATAATCGTGAATTATTTTCGAAATATTGGCTATTGCTTTATTGGCTGATTGCTCGTTTTTTACATTCTTCGTCATAACAACAACAATATAAGGTTTCTCGGCATAAACGATTCCCACATCATGCACAACCCCAACATAGTTTCCGGTCTTGTGGGCAACTTTTATGTTCTTTGGAAGCGGTAAGTTGTAAAATTAATTGCCCAAACATGATAAAAAAGAAGTGACTCAA
>NZ_DAORXT010000072.1:0-14508 GCF_035371925.1 Acetivibrio sp.
AAAACTTCAAATTCCTGCGGGGAAAGCAACTCCGGCTCCACCGGTTGGACCAGCTTTAGGACAACATGGCGTAAACATAATGGGTTTTTGTAAGGAATTCAACGAGAAGACTGCAAAAGATGCAGGTCTTATAATACCTGTAGTTATTACTGTATATGCTGACAGATCCTTCTCATTTATTACAAAGACTCCTCCGGCATCAGTGCTTATTAAAAAAGCATGCAAGATAGAAAAGGGATCCGGTAAACCAAACAGGGATAAAGTTGCTAAGATTTCCAAAGAAGATGTAAGGAAAATAGCTGAAATGAAAATGCCCGACCTTAATGCTGCAAGCCTGGAAGTTGCTATCAGCATGATTGCAGGTACTGCAAGAAGCATGGGCGTAGTTGTTGAAGACTAAAATTAAAGTTTTCGTGTTGTTCTAAAGTAAGGTGGGAGGAAACATAGTTTCCGAGAATAATTACCACGTAAGGAGAGTGAAGCAGATGAAAAGAGGTAAGAAATATCAGGAAAGTGCAAAAATTGTTGATAAATTAAAGTTGTATGATCCAAATGAAGCAATGGAACTTGTGCAAAAGACAGCAAAGGCAAAGTTCGATGAAACTGTTGAGGCACACATCAGATTGGGTGTTGACTCAAGACATGCCGACCAGCAGGTAAGAGGTGCTGTTGTTTTGCCCCACGGTACCGGTAAAAAAGTAAGAGTTCTTGTTTTTGCCAAAGGTGAAAAGGCAAAAGAAGCAGAACAAGCCGGTGCGGAATATGTTGGTGCAGAAGAACTGGTTACAAAAATTCAGAATGAAAACTGGTTTGAATTTGACGTTGTAGTTGCAACACCGGATATGATGGGTGTTGTTGGTAGACTTGGTAAGGTTCTTGGTCCGAAAGGATTAATGCCGAACCCTAAAGCCGGTACTGTAACAATGGATGTAGCCAGAGCAATTGCAGATATCAAAGCCGGTAAAATTGAATACAGGCTTGACAAGACCAACATTATACACTGCCCGATAGGCAAGGTTTCATTTGGTACTGAAAAGCTTGTTGACAACTTCCGTACATTGATGACAGCGATCATCAAGGCGAAGCCTGCAGCTGCAAAAGGACAGTATCTTAAGAGTGTGGTTGTTACTTCCACAATGGGACCTGGTATAAAAGTAAATCCATTGAAAGTATCCGAGTAAAAAATGTCTTTACAAATTTAAAATAATGTTGTAATATAACCTTTGACAAGTATTAATATAGATATGCCATAGACAGCAGGTTGCTTTCTAAGAAAGAAAGTGTAAAAGCGATTGTAGCCATCCTGCCGAGGTAATGTGTTCGTGTGGTTAAATGAGACCAATTACCCCTTTATGTCTATGTGCATGAAGGGGTTTTATTATTAAGTTTGTTTGGAAAAGAGTGAGACATAAAATAGAGCACTCGTAATTAAAAAGGAGGTGGATTAGTAGTGCCAAGTGAGAAAATCCTTCAGCAGAAAAAAGAGGTAGTACAGCAGCTGACTGAGAATATTAAATCGGCTAAAACTATAGTCTTCGCAGATTATAGAGGTCTTACTGTGGAGCAGGATACAGAGCTCAGAAATGAGCTTAGAAAAGCTGGAGTTGAGTATAAAGTAGTAAAAAATACTTTGACAAAACTTGCAGCAAAAGAAAATGGCTTGGAAGAGTTGGATCCTTTCTTTAACGGTCCGACATCAATGGCATACAGTGATAAAGATGTTGTAGCTCCGGCAAAGGTTTTGGTTGAGTATGCCAAGAAGTTTGAGAAGCTCGAACTTAAAGCCGGGGTTGTTGAAGGCAAAGTTTGCGACGTAAAGACTCTTGAAGCTATTGCAGCACTCCCGTCAAAGGAAGAGCTCGTTGCAAAGGCTCTCGGAGGTTTGAAGTCTCCGTTGGCAGGTCTTGTAAATGTGTTGAACGGCAATATCAGAGGATTGGTCATTGCGCTCAATGCAATTGCAGAAAAGAAGGCAAGTGCTTAATTGCCGCATAAATTTAAAATTTAATCAACTAAAAACAATATTATTTTATGGAGGTATATAAAAATGGCTAGTGAAAAAGTTACAAAATTAATTGAGGATGTTAAAGCATTATCTGTATTGGAATTATCAGAATTGGTAAAAGCTCTTGAAGAAGAGTTTGGAGTATCAGCAGCAGCTCCAGTAGCAGTTGCAGCAGTAGGTGCAGCAGCTCCAGGCGCAGCAGCACCGGCAGCAGAAGAAAAGACTGAGTTCGAAGTAGTATTGAAATCTGCAGGAGCAGACAAGATCAAAGTTATAAAAGTTGTTAGAGAAGTAACAGGTCTTGGATTGAAAGAAGCAAAAGACTTGGTTGAAGGAGCTCCAAAGACATTGAAAGAAAACGTATCAAAGGATGAAGCAGCTCAGATTGAAGCTAAGTTCAAAGAAGTTGGAGCAACTGTAGAAATTAAATAATTTGATTTTAGCAACATCGATTGACAGATAGCAAAAAGGTTCCTTACCGGAAGGAGCCTTTTTGCTATCTGTTGTGCTATCTATTATGTAAAATATGCATTATTATTTTTAAAATAAAAAAGTGTAAAAAAAGAATTGGAAATATTGTTGCAAAATAAAGTCGTGAAATAGTTGACAAGTTGAATCGGCTATGTTAGAATTATAAACTGCGTTATAATTTCATTTGCTAATACCAATATTTTCTGATTAAAGATAAACTTTCTTGCTATTTAATTATAGCATATTGGAATAAGTTAGACAATATTTGTTAATAATATTTTAATGTCTGTGGATTTAAGTATTTTTAGTATATGTACAAAACAGAAAAATATACTTGTGTTTTATTTTTAATAACTGCTTAATAACTGCAAGATTGGATAAATGCAAAGGTCTTACAGAAAAAGTGCTGTTTGAAAACGAAACATTATACATAAAGAGGCGAGTTTTTGTTTTTTATTTATTTGAGCACTAAGACAAAAGTCTGAAATATGAGGTGATATTTAATGGTACATCCCGTGAAATTGGGAAGAAACGTTAGAATGAGTTACTCTAAAATTGATGAAGTTATCGACATGCCAAACCTTATCGAAATTCAGAAGAATTCGTACGAGCAATTTCTTAAAGAGGGCTTCAAAGAGGTTTTCAGAGACGTCAATCCCATAACCGACTATACTGGAAACCTGATTCTGGAATTCGTAGACTACTCATTGGACGAACCCCCAAAATACAGTGTGGATGAATGCAAAGAACGTGATGCAACTTATTCTGCACCCTTAAAGGTAAAGGTGCGCCTTATTAACAAGGAAACGGGCGAAGTCAAGGAACAGGAAATATTTATGGGTGATTTCCCTCTAATGACTGAAACGGGTACTTTTATTATTAATGGAGCCGAGAGGGTTATAGTCAGTCAGTTGGTAAGATCACCCGGAATCTATTATGCAATGAAAATTGATAAAACAGGAAAACAACTGTTTTCAAATACAGTTATTCCAAACAGGGGAGCGTGGCTTGAATATGAAACCGATTCAAACGACGTGCTATCGGTACGTATAGACAGAACAAGAAAGCTGCCTCTCACTGTATTGGTAAGAGCTTTAGGATACGGAACGGACCTTGAAATTACCGAGCTCTTCGGTGAAGATGAAAGAATACTTGCAACGATACAGAAAGACAACTCCAAAACAGAAGAAGAAGGGCTTTTGGAGATATATAAAAGGCTGAGACCGGGAGAACCGCCGACAGTTGAAAGTGCTCGGTCACTTCTTCAGAGCCTGTTTTTCGATCCGAAAAGATATGATTTGGCAAAGCCGGGAAGGTTTAAGTTCAACAAAAAACTTTCTCTGGCGTCAAGAATAAACGGATTTATTGCTGGTGAAAATGTTGTTGACCCGAATACCGGTGAGATAATTGTTGCAGAAGGAGAAAGCATCACCAGGGAAAAGGCTGAAATAGTTCAAAATGCAGGCGTGAATACGGTAGTTCTTAATATAGACGGCAAAAACATCAAAGTCATCGGCAACGATATGGTGGATATCAAAGGTTATGTGGACTTTGATCCTAAAGAAGTCGGCATTAACGAAAAAGTCAAGAAAAGTGTCTTGACGGAAATCCTTGAGGAATATCAGGGAAAGAGCTCCGATGCACTCAAAAAGGTTTTGAAGGAAAGAATTGACGATTTAATTCCGAAGCATATTACGGTAGATGATATAATATCGTCCATAAGCTATATTATTGGCTTAAGCTATGGAATCGGAAGCACGGATGATATTGACCACTTGGGTAACAGAAGACTGCGTTCTGTCGGAGAGCTTTTGCAGAATCAGTTTAGAATTGGTCTTTCCAGAATGGAAAGGGTAGTAAGGGAAAGGATGACTATCCAGGACTTGGATGCTGTTACACCACAGGCTCTTATTAACATAAGGCCGGTTGCCGCGGCAATAAAAGAGTTCTTTGGAAGCAGCCAGCTGTCCCAGTTTATGGACCAAACGAATCCTTTGACGGAGCTTACACATAAAAGAAGACTTAGTGCATTGGGACCCGGAGGTTTGAGCAGGGAAAGAGCAGGTTTCGAAGTTCGTGACGTTCACCATTCCCACTATGGACGTATGTGTCCTATAGAGACTCCGGAAGGACCGAACATAGGTCTTATCGGTTCACTCAGTACTTATGCAAGGGTAAATGAATATGGCTTTATTGAAGCTCCGTATAGAAAAGTGAGCAAAGATGATTACGGTAAAGTTACCAACGAAATAGTATATTTGACAGCAGATGAAGAAGACGAGTATATTATTGCGCAGGCAAATGAGCCGCTGGATGAGGAAGGAAGATTTATTTCCAGCAAAGTTGTATGTAGATACAAGGAAGAGTTTATTGAAGTTGAGCCATCCAGAATTGACTATATGGATGTATCGCCAAAGCAGATAGTTTCCGTTGCAACTTCTATGATACCGTTCCTTGAAAATGACGACGCCAACCGTGCGCTCATGGGAGCGAACATGCAGCGTCAGGCAGTTCCTCTCATAAGGACTGACTCCCCAATTGTAGGAACGGGAATAGAATACAAGGCTGCAAGGGATTCTGGAGTTGTTGTGTTGGCAAAGAATGCCGGAGTTGTTGAGAAAGTAAGTGCCAACGAAATTGTTATACGCACAAAAGATGGCAAAAGGGATACCTACAAGCTCCTTAAATACATGCGTTCCAACCAGGGTACATGTATCAACCAGAAGCCAATAGTGAGAAAAGGTGAAGAGGTTGAAGCAGGAGATGTAATAGCCGACGGTTCTTCCACTCACAACGGTGAAATTGCATTGGGAAGAAATATCCTGATAGGATTTATGACATGGGAAGGATATAACTATGAGGACGCTATCTTGATAAGCGAAAGACTTGTCAAGGATGATGTGTTTACATCCATTCATATAGAAGAGTATGAGGCTGAGGCCAGGGATACAAAGCTTGGCCCTGAGGATATAACAAGAGAAATACCAAACGTCAGCGAAGATGCGCTCAAAGACTTAAATAGTGAAGGTATTATTAGAATAGGTGCGGAAGTAAGGTCAGGAGACATTCTGGTAGGTAAGGTTACTCCAAAGGGAGAAACAGAGCTTACAGCAGAAGAAAGACTTCTTCGTGCAATCTTCGGTGAAAAGGCCAGAGAAGTTAGGGATACCTCCCTTCGTGTACCTCACGGTGAATCTGGTATTGTTGTTGACGTTAAAATATTTACAAGAGAAAACGGCGATGAACTGGCTCCGGGAGTAAACAAGCTGGTTAGGGTTTATATTGCACAGAAAAGGAAAATATCCGTTGGAGATAAAATGGCGGGAAGACACGGAAACAAAGGTGTTATTTCCAGAATTCTTCCTGAGGAGGATATGCCATTCCTTCCTGACGGTACTCCTTTGGAAATAGTTTTAAATCCTCTGGGAGTTCCATCCCGTATGAATATCGGTCAGGTGCTTGAAGTTCACCTTGGATATGCGGCAAAAGCGCTTGGATGGAAAATTGCAACACCGGTTTTTGACGGTGCAACCGAGGAAGATATTGTGGAAACTTTAAGAAAAGCAGGCCTTTCCGAAGACGGCAAGACAATACTCTATGACGGAAGAACGGGAGAGCCGTTTGAAAACAGAGTAACTGTAGGTTATATGTATATGTTAAAGCTCGCTCACCTTGTAGATGACAAGATACACGCAAGGTCAACCGGTCCTTACTCATTGGTAACGCAGCAGCCTCTCGGAGGTAAGGCTCAATTCGGAGGACAGAGATTTGGAGAAATGGAAGTTTGGGCTCTTGAGGCTTACGGTGCTGCTTATACATTGCAGGAGATACTTACGGTCAAGTCGGACGACGTAGTGGGTAGGGTTAAGACCTATGAGGCAATAGTAAAGGGCGAAAATGTTCCGGAACCGGGTATTCCCGAATCCTTCAAGGTGCTTATCAAGGAACTGCAAAGCTTATGCCTTGATGTAAAAGTATATTCCGAAGAACAGGAAGAAATTGCTATTAAAGAATCGGTGGAAGATGACCTTGAAGAACTCAACGTCAATATCGAAGGCAGGGAGGATGAGGTTAGCTTCAGCGAGTTTGGAGATATTGGCGATGAAATAACAGATGAAGAGCTTGAAGTGGATGATTTTGATTTGTCGGATTTAAACGATGAGGATATCAGTCCTAATGACACTCTTGGTACCGAACTGGATGACAACCTGTTTGATGATGATTTAGACGATAGCTTTGATGACGATGATGATATATAAGGGAAGGTGAGAAGGCCGTGTTTGAACTTAACAATTTTGATTCATTGAAAATTGGTTTAGCTTCTCCGGAGAAGATTAGGGAATGGTCCAGGGGCGAAGTAAAAAAACCTGAGACTATAAACTACAGAACACTAAAACCTGAGAGAGATGGTCTTTTTTGCGAGAGAATATTTGGACCTCAAAAAGACTGGGAATGCCATTGCGGAAAATACAAGAGAATCAGATATAAAGGCATTGTGTGCGACCGATGTGGTGTTGAGGTAACCAGATCCAAGGTAAGAAGAGAAAGAATGGGGCATATTGAGCTGGCAGCTCCGGTATCCCACATATGGTATTTTAAAGGAATACCCAGCAGAATGGGATTGCTTTTGGACATGTCTCCGAGAGCTTTGGAAAAGATACTATATTTTGCCTCCTACGTTGTTATCGATCCGGGCCAGACACCTCTTTCCAAAAAGCAGATATTGTCGGAAAAAGAGTACAGGGACAGCTTGGAGAAGTTTGGACCGAAGTTCCGTGCCGGAATGGGTGCAGAAGCGGTAAGGGAGCTTCTTCAAGAGATTAACCTTGATGAGCTTTCTGCAGAGCTTAGAGCAGAGCTCAAGGAATCTACAGGACAAAAAAGAGTGAGGGCGATAAAGAGGCTGGAAGTTGTTGAAGCTTTCAGACAGTCACAGAACAAACCTGAATGGATGATACTGGATGTAATTCCTGTTATACCGCCGGAACTTAGGCCGATGGTTCAGCTGGACGGCGGAAGGTTTGCAACCTCAGATTTAAATGACCTGTATAGAAGAGTTATAAATAGAAACAATAGATTAAAAAGGCTTTTGGATCTTGGAGCGCCTGACATAATTGTACGTAACGAAAAGAGAATGCTCCAGGAAGCTGTAGACGCATTAATAGACAACGGAAGGAGAGGCAGACCCGTAACAGGTCCCGGAAACAGGCCGTTAAAATCCCTTTCCGATATGCTGAAAGGTAAACAGGGTAGATTCCGTCAGAACCTGTTGGGAAAACGTGTTGACTATTCCGGACGTTCAGTTATAGTTGTTGGACCGGAACTGAAAATATATCAGTGCGGACTTCCGAAAGAAATGGCGTTAGAGCTGTTTAAGCCTTTTGTCATGAAAAAGCTGGTTAATGACGGGCTTGCACATAATATAAAAAGCGCGAAAAGAATGGTTGAGAGAGTAAGAAATGAAGTATGGGATGTTTTAGAGGAAGTTATCAAGGAGCACCCGGTACTTCTAAACCGTGCGCCGACACTGCACAGATTGGGAATTCAAGCGTTTGAGCCTGTGCTTGTTGAAGGTAGGGCATTAAAGCTTCATCCGTTGGTATGTACGGCATACAACGCCGACTTTGACGGAGACCAGATGGCCGTTCACGTTCCTCTTTCTGCGGAAGCCCAGGCTGAGGCAAGGTTTTTGATGCTTTCGGCAAACAACCTGTTAAAACCGCAGGATGGAAAACCGGTGGCGGTTCCTACCCAGGACATGGTTTTGGGAAGTTATTATCTCACAATCTTAAAAGAGGGCGCAAAGGGAGAAGGAAGAGTATTCGTCTCCATGGACGAAGCTGTAATGGCTTATGACAGCGGAGAAATTGAGCTTCATTCGAAAATAAAGGTAAGAATGAAGAAGATTATAGATGGTGTTGAAAAGTCAAAGATAATAGAAACCACCTTGG
This sequence comes from Acetivibrio sp., assembly GCF_035371925.1. Taxonomy (NCBI): domain Bacteria; kingdom Bacillati; phylum Bacillota; class Clostridia; order Acetivibrionales; family Acetivibrionaceae; genus Acetivibrio; species Acetivibrio sp. The sequence continues at coordinate 8,428 of NZ_DAORXT010000072.1, forward strand.
GAAGACTTATATTCAACGAAGCTATTCCACAGGATTTGGGATTTGTGGATAGAAGTGACCCTGACAAACTCTTTGACCTTGAAGTTGATTTCCTTGTCGGCAAAAGCGAACTTAGGAAAATAATTGACAAGAGCATAAAGGTTCATGGAACCACAAAGACGGCAATATTGCTTGACAGAATAAAGGCATTGGGCTTTAAGTTTTCCACAAAGGGAGCTATAACCATAAGCGTATCGGATATGGTTATACCGGAAGTAAAAGCTAAATATATAAAAGAAACTGAGGAAAAGATTGAAAAAATAACAAAGCAGTACAAGAGGGGACTTATATCGGACGAAGAAAGATATAATTCCGTTATAGCTGCATGGACAGAAGCATCGGAGAATATTACCCAGGTACTTATAAGCAACCTCGACAGATTTAATCCGGTATACATGATGTCCCAGTCCGGAGCGAGAGGTAATATCAACCAGATAAAACAGCTGGCCGGTATGAGAGGACTTATGGCCGACACATCCGGTAAGACCATTGAGGTTCCGATAAAGGCAAACTTCCGTGAAGGCCTTAACGTTATGGAGTTCTTCATATCCACTCACGGTGCGAGAAAAGGTCTTGCCGATACAGCGCTTAGAACAGCCGACTCGGGTTATTTGACAAGACGTCTTGTTGACGTAAGTCAGGATGTTATTGTAAGAGAAGCTGACTGCGGAACGAGAAAAGGAATAGAAGTAACAGATATAAAAGACGGAAATGAAATAATTGAAGAACTCTCTGAAAGAATTATCGGAAGATATCCTGTCGGAAACATAGTGCATCCGGAAACGGGTGAAATTATCGTTGAAGCGGGAAGATTGATAACTGACCAGGATGCAGACAAAATTATCAAGGCCGGAATTAAAAAAGTAAAAATAAGATCCGTATTAACTTGCCATTCCGAATATGGAGTTTGTGCAAAGTGTTATGGAGCAAACCTAGCAACGGGAGAAGAATGTAATGTCGGTGAGGCTGTAGGTATAATAGCCGCTCAATCCATAGGTGAGCCCGGTACGCAGCTTACCATGAGAACATTCCATACCGGTGGTGTTGCCGGTGACGATATAACTCAGGGTCTTCCTCGTGTTGAGGAATTGTTTGAGGCAAGAAAACCGAAGGGACTGGCAATAATATCGGAAATAGCTGGAAAAGTAAAGCTGTCCGAGTCCAAGAAAAAGAGAGAAGTAATTGTAACCTCGGAAGATGGCGAGTCCAGAAGCTACCTGATTCCGTACGGATCCAGAATAAAAGTTGCCGAAGGTGACGAGGTTCAAGCTGGTGATGAGCTCACTGAAGGTTCGGTAAATCCTCATGATATATTGAAAATTAAAGGTGTGTCTGCTGTACAGGCATATCTGGTACATGAAGTTCAGAGGGTTTACAGGATGCAGGGTGTTGATATAAACGACAAGCATATTGAAGTTATTGTAAGACAGATGCTTAGAAAAGTAAAAGTTGAAGACCCGGGAGACACACCTCTTCTGCCGGGAGGCCTTGTAGACGTATTTGATTTTGAAGAGGAGAATGCCAAAGCGGTAGCTGAAGGAAAAAAACCTGCCGTTGCAAAGAGAACTCTTCTTGGTATTACGAAAGCGGCACTTGCTACCGAGTCATTCCTGTCGGCGGCATCCTTCCAGGAGACTACAAGAGTATTGACTGAGGCAGCAATAAAAGGAAAAATTGACCCGTTGGTAGGCCTTAAGGAAAACGTTATTATCGGTAAACTGATACCGGCCGGAACGGGAATGAGCAGATACAAAGATATTAGTATAAGTACGGTAACAGAATAGGAAATTTGGCATAAATGCACACTGAATCAAAAATCTTGACAAATGTAGTTTGTTAGTGATAAAATGATTCAGTGTGTAAATTTGTGCTATCTGTTGGTATTGGAACGTAAGGATAACCTGTGCTGACAGGGAGGGAAAACAATGCTTGAAGTTCTGAAAAACAGTAACAAAACTGTGGGATTGAAACAATCCATGAAAGCTGTTGAAGCATTGAAGGCAAAACAGGTATTTATCGCAAAAGACGCGGATGAACGCGTTGTTGGAAAGATAAAAGAGCTTTGTGTTAAGAACAATATACCGATAGTATATGTTGATACAATGAAGCAGCTGGGAAAAGCCTGTAATATAGATGTAGGCGCGGCTGTTGCATGTTTGCTTTAAATGCATAATTTATTTTTAGATTGGCTTATTCTATAACATTTGTTTATGAATAGATTTATTTCGAAGCATGAAAGGAGGTGGAAAGATGCCAACGTTTAACCAGTTAGTTAGAAAAGGCAGAAAAGACGTTCAGAAAAAGTCGACGGCTCCGGCACTTCAGAAGGGGTTTAATTCCTTGAAAAAGGTGCAAACAGATATAAGCAGCCCTCAGAAAAGAGGAGTATGCACAGTAGTTAAGACGACAACACCGAAGAAGCCGAATTCAGCTTTGAGAAAAGTTGCAAGGGTGCGTTTAACCAACGGTATTGAAGTCACAGCTTATATCCCCGGTATTGGTCACAACCTTCAGGAACACAGTGTTGTGCTGATAAGGGGTGGAAGGGTTAAGGACCTCCCTGGAGTTAGGTATCATATTATTCGTGGAACCCTTGATACTGCAGGTGTTGCAAAGAGAATGCAAGGTCGTTCGAAATATGGTGCTAAAAGGCCGAAGGCTGGTGCAGCAGGAAAGTAAATTCTTGCAACGTGCATGTACGATGTATGAAAAAATTGCAATGTAACAAAATAATAGTGCAAAGTACGTTGTTTATATATATAAATATAAGTAAATATATTAGCAAGTACGGAGCACTGACGGCGGTCTAAGGGATTTTCCGTATGGCCGGCGAGTACCGATGATATTGTATATATCATGAAAAGGAGGGAAGAAAAGTGCCAAGAAAAGGACATGTACCGAAGAGAGATGTATTACCTGATCCAATATATAATGACAAGGTAGTTACAAAACTCATAAACAATATTATGATTGATGGCAAAAAGAGTACTGCCCAAAAAATCTGCTATGGTGCATTTGACATCATTAAAGAAAAAACAGGCAAGGACCCGTTGGAAGTATTTGAACAAGCTTTAAATAATGTTATGCCTGTGTTGGAAGTAAAAGCTAGAAGAGTGGGTGGAGCAACATATCAGGTTCCTGTTGAAGTAAGACCTGAGAGAAGGCAGGCTTTAGGACTCAGATGGCTGGTGCTTTATGCAAGACAAAGAAGTGAAAGAACAATGAGAGAGAGACTTGCAGCAGAAATACTCGATGCCACAAACAGTTTGGGTGGAGCATTTAAAAAGAAAGAAGACACCTACAAAATGGCAGAAGCAAACAAAGCTTTTGCACATTACAGATGGTAAATTTGGCATACTAAGAAGCTTGAAAATAGCATTGCTTGTTAGATGCGTCGATTTTTGAAAGGAAGGTTAAAATGCCCAGGCAATTTAGTTTAGAAAATACAAGAAATATAGGTATAATGGCTCACATAGATGCGGGTAAAACCACAACAACTGAACGTATCCTGTATTATACCGGTAGGGTTCATAAAATAGGAGAAACTCATGAAGGTTCAGCAACTATGGACTGGATGGAGCAGGAACAAGAAAGAGGTATAACCATAACTTCAGCTGCAACTACCGCCCAATGGAAAGGCACAAGGATAAATATAATTGATACGCCAGGGCACGTTGACTTCACAGTCGAAGTTGAAAGGTCACTTCGCGTTCTTGACGGAGCAGTTACGGTTTTCTGTGCCAAGGGAGGAGTTGAGCCTCAGTCTGAAACCGTATGGAGACAGGCTGATAAATATAAAGTTCCCCGTATGGCATATGTAAATAAAATGGATATAATGGGAGCGGACTTTTTTAACTGTATAAATATGATGAAGGAAAGACTTCAGGCAAATCCGGTTCCAATTCAGCTTCCTATAGGAAAAGAGGATCATTTTGAAGGTATCATTGACCTTGTAAAAATGAGAGCATACTACTACATGGACGACTTAGGAAAGGACATTCAGGAAAGGGATATTCCCGATGATATGAAAGAGCTGGCAGAAGAGTATCGCTTAAATCTCTTGGAAAATGTTGCAGAACAAGACGAAGAGCTCATGATGAAGTATCTTGAAGGTGAAGAAATCACAGAAGAGGAAATAAAGGCAGTTATCAGAAAGGCTACTATTGCCGTAAAAATGATACCTGTTCTCTGTGGTTCTTCATACAAGAATAAGGGAGTTCAGCGTCTTCTCGATGCAGTTGTGGATTATATGCCTTCTCCTGTTGATATTGAAGCTATAAAAGGTGTATCTATTGACGGAGAGACAGAAATCGAAAGACGTGCTAGTGATGATGAGCCGTTCTCGGCATTGGCATTTAAGATTATGGCTGACCCTTATGTTGGTAAGCTCTGCTTTTTTAGAGTTTACTCGGGGAAACTCAGCTCCGGTTCCTATGTTCTCAATGCCACTAAAGGCAAAAGAGAGAGGATAGGTAGAATGCTGCAGATGCATGCAAACCATAGAGAAGAAATCGATATGGTTTACTCCGGAGATATAGCGGCAGCTGTTGGATTAAAAGATACTACAACGGGAGATACTCTCTGTGATGAGACAAATCCTGTTATTCTTGAATCCATGAACTTCCCGGAACCGGTTATCCACGTTGCTATTGAGCCTAAGACAAAGGCCGGACAGGAAAAAATGGGTATAGCGCTCCAGAAATTGGCTGAAGAAGACCCGACATTTAGGACCTATACAGATCAAGAAACAGGACAGACAATAATAGCCGGTATGGGAGAGCTCCATCTGGATATAATTGTTGACCGTCTGTTAAGAGAGTTCAAGGTTGAGGCGAATGTTGGTAATCCACAGGTTGCTTATAAAGAGACAATCAGAAAGCCTGTAAAATCAGAAGGTAAGTATATCAGACAGTCTGGTGGTAAGGGTCAGTACGGTCACTGTTGGATAGAATTAGAGCCTAAAGAACGCGGAACAGGATATGAATTTATCAATAAAATTGTCGGTGGTGTTATTCCGAAAGAATATATCCCGGCAATCGATGCAGGTATTCAGAGTGCCATGAACAACGGTGTATTGGCAGGATATCCGGTTGTTGACGTTAAAGTAACCTTGTACGACGGTTCATACCACGAGGTTGACTCCTCGGAAATGGCGTTTAAGGTTGCAGGTTCTATGGCCTTCAAAGACGGTATGAAGAAGGCAGATCCCGTACTTCTTGAGCCAATCATGAAAGTAGTTGTTACTGTTCCTGAAGACTACATGGGTGACGTTATGGGTGACCTCAATTCAAGAAGAGGAAGAATTGAGGGAATGGAAGCAAGAGCAGGAGCCCAGGTTATACACGCCTATGTTCCTTTGGCTGAAATGTTTGGATACGCTACTGCATTGCGTTCCAGAACACAAGGTAGAGGTGTGTTCGCTATGGAAATAAGCCATTTTGAAGAAGTGCCCAAGAATATTCAGGAACAGATAATAAGTGGAAGAGCTAAAAGTAATGATTAATCTACCTTAGCGGTAACATGAATAATAAAAAACAAGCATGAAATTCGGGAAATATACAGAAAGCTGTATGTTTCCCGAATGGAAAAGCCAATTAAATTATAATTAAAATTATAAATTAATCAGTTCGTGAACTGAAAAAGGAGGAGAATTTATAATGGCAAAAGCAAAATTTGAAAGAAACAAACCCCACGTTAATATTGGAACAATAGGTCACGTTGACCATGGTAAGACATCATTGACTGCAGCTATAACAAAAGTATTGAGCTATCTTGGAAGAGCAAGCTTTTCTGAATATGACCAGATAGACAAGGCTCCGGAAGAAAGAGAAAGAGGTATCACAATTTCAACTGCACACGTTGAGTATGAAACTGAGAGCAGACACTATGCACACGTTGACTGCCCAGGCCACGCTGACTATGTTAAAAACATGATCACTGGTGCTGCTCAGATGGACGGTGCTATTCTCGTTGTATCAGCAGCAGATGGTCCGATGCCTCAGACAAGAGAACACATTTTGTTGGCTCGTCAGGTTGGTGTGC
>NZ_DAORXT010000073.1:0-14442 GCF_035371925.1 Acetivibrio sp.
CTTTTACGCCTTTTTTTAGACTAAAAGATGTAAGTATAGGAATCAAACTCAATGTAATTATTACAAGTGTTCTTATAGTATCTTTGTCAGTAGTGATTTTTTACTCTTTTGGAATTGTAAGGAATATACTTGTTGAGCAGGCAAAGGACGGAACATTGCAGATTACAAAACAAGCCAATTCGAACATGAGAATGATCCTTGAGTCGGTGAATCAGGAAGCAACAGCTTTAAGCTGGAACGAACAAGTAGCGGATATTGCTTCTGAGTTGAACGGGACAGAGGATGCTGTTTTTCAAAGCAGATACGCAAGTCAGCTAAGAACAATAATGACCGATTTTAGAGAACAGAAAAGCAATTATTTTTACTCTATTATGTTTGTCTCAAATAATTACATAGCTTCAATTTCCGGACAACAGACAATAAATCCTAATGTAAAGATTCAGGAAGTTGAAAGCGTAAAAGCTTTTTTGGAAAGCGGCCTAAATTCAAAATGGTATGATCCTTATGTGCAGGATTTTAAAATTCATCAGGATACCACCGGCTTATCCGGTAAAGTTATAACCTTGGCAAAGAATATTTATTCCACGACAAAAATAAAAAGCCAGGGGCAGTTGTTCTTCTATATCAACTATGAAAATTTAGGCAGGGTATTTAATGATGTGGATTTGTCTTATGATGGAGTTATGTATATTGTCGGAAAAAACAATAACATTGTAATGAATCCCTTGAGAAAAGAACATATGGGTTTATCGCTAAATGACCTAAGCAAAGAAGAGAGAAAGCAGAATTTTTATATTGACGAAGAGATATATAGGAGGGTTAAATCAGAGCCAAGCGGGGCATTTACAACGAAGTTGCACGGTAAAAATGTGCTGATAACATTTTCATCAATAGATGAAATTAGCGGTATAGAGCTGGGTTGGACTTTTGTAACTGTTACAGATGTCAGTAAGATTACGGAAAGTGTCAACAAAGTTTCGGCACAGGTAATAATTATCGGATTGATTTGCTTGGCATTTGGAATATTCTTGTCTCAATATGTAAATAAAGATATTACAAAGAACATAAAGAAACTGGTAAAAACGATGGAGAAAGTAGGAAATGGTAATTTGTCAATAGAGTTTGATGTCGAAGAAAGAAAAGACGAAATCGGCAAGCTGGGCAAAAGTTTTGCAAAGATGATAAGCAACTTGAATGAATTGATTATGAGTGTTAAACATGCTTCGGATGTCACGGTTGACGCGTCTACAAATGTATCCTCAAAGATTGAGGAGACATATGCTTCTATTGAACAAACGAATGCTGTTTTGGAAGTTGTAAAAGATAAGAGTTTTCAGCAGGGTAAAATTGTAAAAGAAGGCGAGAAGCAGATAGCTTTAACTAAAGATGAAGTTAACCGTGCTAAGGATACTATGAAGGATGTGGATGCAATACTTTCCAAGTCCAAAGAAATTAGTGAGGATAATCGAATGTCGGTAAGTCTGTTGCATGAAATGTCTCAAAATATTAGAAGAGCTATGAATGAAATAGGTGCGGAATCTAAAGAGTTGATTGCAACTTCCAGGGAAATAACGAAATTTACAAGACAGATAAAAGAAATTTCTGAGCAAACAAAATTGATTGCTTTAAATTCCGCTATTGAGTCGGCACGATTGGGAGCCCAGGGTAAAACCTTCCATTTACTGTCCGAAGAAACCAGAACCTTGGCTTCAAAAACTAAAGACCTTTCCGGTAATATAGACCAGATAATTCAAAACCTTATTGAGAAAATCAACAATACCAACAAAGTTGTATTGAAGTTGGACAAGGTGGCTGAAAATACCGAGAATTCCGTAAGCAATGTAACGGAAAGCTTTGACAAGAATATTGAATTTTTAAACGACATAACATCCCATGTATCCGGAATAAAGCAGGTGTTTATACATATAGACAATTTTGTAAACGAAATAGTGTCTACCATAGAGTATATTAGTGCAAGCTCCGAGTCGAACATTCAAGACATATCTGATGTAAGCGAAGCAATGAACGAGCAGATGAAGTGTCAGGAATCGTTGCTGCAACTGACAGCCAACCTGCTGAACCTGTCGCAAGAGCTTAAGAGAAAAGCGGAGGAGATATCCTGATTTTTATTGCTACGGATTTTTGATTCGCTTTGACCGGTATTTACAGAAGCAGCAAACGGGAGTATCCTTTGAAAGGGTATTCCCGTTTTTTAGATAGCGACTTAATAAAACAATAATATCGAAATTAATATAATTGTCCAACTTAAAGTTTGTCGCCGTATCGCATTAAATACATAGAGGTGGTTTATTTGTTTGAGCCCAACTTATTGTATGGAGTAAAAAAAAGAGAAAAAAATTCTCGCTCCGATTCTATAAATCATATTGTCATAAAGATTAAAAATGGAGACACTGAATTAAAGGAGAAATTTATAAAAAAATATAAACCGTATTTATTAAAGATTATATCCAGTACCGTTGGAAGGTACGTGGATCCTGAGGTGAGCGAGGAATATAGTGTAGGGCTTATGGCTTTCAACGAAGCCATTGATGGCTTTAATCCCGATATAAATGGCAATTTTACGAATTATTGCAATATGGTGGTCAATCATAGAATTATTGATTATATAAGAAAAAACAAGAAATACAATAATGTCATACCTTTTTCCTATTTTGAAGAGAGAAACGATTTCGAAGAAAAATATCTAGTCTCCGACAGCCATTACCTTTACGAAAATATCGAAGTAAGAGAAGAGATTTTGCAGTTTGAACGGCAGCTGAAACAGTTTGGAATCACCCTTGAGGACCTGGTGGTGAACTCGCCGAAGCATAAGGACTCTAGGGAACTGTGTATCGGTATAGCCAGAGTTTTGGCAGAGAATGATAAGTTGTTTGATAAAATGCTTCGAAAAAAATGTATTCCGTTATCGGAATTGATGGGCCTCGTTAGTGTCCATAGAAAAACAGTGGAAAGGAACAGAAAGTTCATTATAGCAGTGAGCTTGGTTTTAAGAAGCGGTCTTGATGAGATAAAGCAATTCTTCAAGGGACCGGAAGAGAGGAGGGGACAATAATGAATCTTGGAGTGGTAATAAAAATAAAGAAGAATAAAACTATAATTGTTACGGAAACCGGAGAGTTTAAAGCAGTAAGCACCAGGGACGGTATGTTTTTGGGACAGAAAATCTTATTTGGTCAACAGGATGTAATTGAAGCCGACAAAAAATTCACAGGCTTTATGTGTCCGGCTGTTATAGCAAGTGCAGTTGCAGTATTTGTATTTGTGTTTGCGTTTGCATATTTTGGCTTGCTTAATTTTGATAATACTTTTGCATATGTTGATGTGGATGTAAATCCCAGTATTGAATTTGCGGTAAACAGGGATGGCATTGTTATTGGTGCCGAACCGCTTAATGAAGACGGAAAAAAGATATTGGAAGAGTTAACATATAAGGACACTTTGCTTGAAGATGTGATTTTAGATTTGATTGACAAGTCCAGAGAGTATGGTTTTATAACAAGCGACGATAAAAAGAATATAGTATTGATTTCCGCGGTATTAAGCAGTGATGAACATAATGAGAAAATTAGCTTTGAAAACAAGCTTGTCAGTAATTTAATGTCAAACTTCGAGAGCTTGGATGTGGACATCGAAATGAGGTTTGTAGTTGCATCAAAAGAGCAAAGAAAAAAGGCTCAGGAGAGCAAAGTATCGGTGGGCAAGTACATGATTTATGAAATGGCAAGACAGGAAGGAGAAGAAGTAACTCTTGAGTCTATTGTGTCGGAACCGTTGGAAAACTTGCTTTTAGGTCAAGACTTTGGCGTGATCGGAGCCGATAAGGTTTTGCCGGATGAAACTGCTGCGGCATCGGTTAAACCGGTGAGCACGCCAAGTGTATCTTATGCAGCTGTGACAGAGGAACCGCTTCAAGCTACGGCGACACCTTCGGATACTCCGATAAAACCTACGGCAACTCCAACTAAAGCACCGGCAGAAGCTACACCTTCGGATACCCCGGTAAAAGCTACCGCAACTCCAACTAATGTACTGGTTACAGCTACACCAACCCCGACGGTAAAACCCACCCAAGCTGTGGAGAGCCCCACGAATACACCGGTAAAACCCACAGCCACTCCTGTAAAGACACCGATGGATGAGAAGGGTGTCAAGGTGAGATTTTACAACAACAACACTTTATCCGAAACCGGTGTGATTTATGCAAGAATAAATGTTGTAAACACCGGAAATACAACACTGAACCTTTCGGACATGAAATTAAGATATTACTATACTATAGACAGTGACAGCCCTCAGAGATTTAACTGTGATTGGTCGTCCATTGGAGCTCACAATGTCACCGGAAGCTTTGGAAAGATAAATCCGCCTAAAGAAGGAGCAGATACCTATGTGGAAATAGGCTTTGTCGAAGGTGCAGGAGAGCTTCAACCGGGAGAGAGTGTTGAACTTAATGCACGTTTTTCCAAAACCGACAACACACAGTACAACAAAGCGGATGATTATTCATTCAATTCCTATTATTATGAATATGTGGACTGGGATAAGATTACAGTATATATTTCAGGAAGCTTAAAATGGGGAAGAGAGCCGTAAATTGGCTCGCTTAAAACTTAATTGATTTAACGAATCGACTATTTATAAGTAAATTTATTAATGATAATTTTTTTAGGAGGTAGTAAAAGTGAAAAGTGCTAAAGCCATGTTTCTGATATTGGTAATCTTAGCTGCAGCTTTAGTACCTGCTGTATCGTTTAAGTCTCCAACTATCGCAGCCGACCCCAATAATGATGACTGGCTGCATGTTGAAGGTAATAAAATAGTTGACATGTACGGCAATCAGGTTTGGTTGACCGGGTGCAACTGGTTTGGTTTCAATACCGGTACCAATGTATTTGACGGTGTATGGAGCTGTAATATGAGAGAGGCCATCAAAGGTATGGCGGACAGGGGAATTAACTTTTTGAGAATACCTATTTCAACGGAACTTTTATATCAGTGGTCACAAGGAGTGTATCCTTCAGCAAATGTAAATGATTTTGTAAACCCGGAACTAAAAGGCAAGAACAGCCTTGAGCTTTTTGATTTTGCCATTGGGTGCTGCAAGGAATTCGGAATAAAGGTTATGGTGGATATACACAGCCCATCAACGGATGCTATGGGTCATATGTACCCTGTATGGTATGATGGCCAATTTACAACAGAGATTTGGATTTCAACTTTGGAATGGTTAACAGAAAGGTATAAGAATGATGACACAATACTTGCACTGGACCTTAAGAATGAACCCCACGGCACACCTGGAACTACACCAATGGCTAAATGGGACGGTTCCACTGATTTGAACAACTGGAAACACGCTGCCGAGACATGTGCAAAGAGAATTCTTGAAATAAATCCCAATATTCTCATTGTGGTAGAGGGAGTTGAAGTTTACCCGAAACCAGGCTTCGATTATACTGCAGTGGACGAATGGGGAAAAGAGAGTAAATATTACTACAACTGGTGGGGAGGCAATTTAAGAGGAGTCAGGGATTATCCTATTAATCTTGGAAAGTATCAGAAACAGCTTGTATACTCACCCCACGATTACGGTCCGTTGGTACATAAGCAATCTTGGTTTTATGAGGGCTTTAACAAGGAAACCTTGTATAATGATTGTTGGAGAGACAACTGGGCGTACATACACGAAGAAAACATTGCCCCATTGCTAATGGGTGAATGGGGAGGCTTTATGGATGGCGGAGACAACGAGAAATGGATGAAGGCACTAAGAGATTATATGATTGAAAACAAAATAGCCCACACTTTCTGGTGTTATAATGCAAATTCCGGTGATACCGGCGGACTTGTGTATTATGATTTCATAACTTGGGATGAAGAAAAGTATGCTCTGCTAAAGCCTGCATTGTGGCAGACATCCGATGGAAGGTTTATAGGTCTTGACCATCAGATACCTCTTGGCTCTAATGGAATTACTGTAACAGAATATTATGGCGGTAATATTCCGGACCCATCACCAACGGCTACTATTCCGGATGTGCCGACACCAACACCTTCTTTTGAAATAGAAAAAGGAGATGTCAATGTTGATGGTTATGTTAACTCGACTGATATTATGTGGATGAAAAGATATTTGCTAAAACTGGTTAAAGACTTCCCTGAACCTGCCGGAAAGCAGGCAGCAGATATGAATGATGACGGGAACATTAATTCTACAGATATGGCAGTTTTAAAAAGGAAAATACTTAGAATGACAACATAAAGCCACTGCTTATTGTTTTTCGACTAAATATTTCCAATATCTTGCCGGCATATTGTGTTTTTGAAGCTTTGGATTGACCCTGTCTTTTATGCAGATACTGTTAAAGTATTTCTTCCAGAGACTTTCAAATTCGTCGTCTGTCGTCGCGGATTGGTATTGAAGCTCTGTGGGAAGGTCTGTGAAAACACATTCCACTTTGTTGTATACAGCAGCAAGGCTTCGCTTTGTGTCGTGTATTACCCAGAATTGATCTGACAAACGCCGGACGAAATGACCGGATATTAAGAAAGTAATATTGTGGACAGGACTGTAGGGGGCATAGTAAATGTCCCCTTTTAGCTTTTTAAACCTTAGCAAACCCAGCAGAAGATGGCTTTCAGTTCTGACTTTCTTAGCGGCGGAATGAACCTTTAAAACTTCTTCTGAAGTGAGGTAAAGGTCTACGGATTTGCCCATTTTAAAGCCGAATCTTAAATATTTCAATATGTAGGTGTCGATGTCATCAAGTTCGGACAGATATGCGTGGTACGCATTTCTTAAGGCGTCATATGAGATTTTTTTACATATTGCTTCATAAACTTTCGAAGCTTTTTCGCTGTCGGTGACTATATCAATATTTTTGTCCCAAATGCTTTGCTGTATGTTTTTCGTGCGAAAAACCCTGTCAGGGAGGGCAATACCGTAATATGACTCGTATACGGAGGTTAAAAGCCCGTCAAAGGTTCCATCATAGTAATAGTTGACCATTATGTATCACCTGCACAATTATATTTCACCGGTTATGCTCATTATTCTGTCCTGTAGAGTGGGTTTTTCAGGTATTAGGGAAAATATAGAGATTTGCTCCCATTCCTGATTTTTTCCAATAATTTCCCAGTCATTGGCTTCCCAGCCATTAATCAGGTTTTGCTTTATTAAAAACTGATCCATGTCATGGTTGAAAAAGTACTTTCCGTTGCAAGTAATGAAAAATCTTGCGCGTTTTAAAACCACTCCCAGTTTTTTAAGGTCATCAAAAGATAAGGATTTGACTTTTCTTGCCATAATGATCTTTTTGGCAGAGCGTACTCCAATACCGGGAACCCGAAGCAGCATTTCGTATTCTGCCCGGTTCACTTCAACAGGAAAGAGGGAAATATTATTAACTGCCCAGTTGGCCTTGGGGTCAAGTTTTGTGTCAAAATTGGGATTGTGCTCATCAAGGAGCTCGTTGGCTGAAAAACCGTAAAATCTTAAGAGCCAATCAGCCTGATAAAGCCTGTGCTCTCTAAGAAGAGGAGGCGTCTTTAAATCAGGCAGCAGCGGATTTTTGGATACAGGTACATATGCCGAATAATAAACCCTTTTCAGCTTGTATTTTTTATATAGGTTTTCGGAAAGCCTGAGAATATTAATGTCGTGGTCCTGGGTAGCTCCCACGATAAGTTGGGTGCTCTGACCTCCGGGAACAAATAAAGGTGCACTTTTAAATACCTTTCTTTCTTCCTTCCTTTCATCTATTTTGGAAGATATAAAGTTCATTGGCCTGATTATTGACTGCTTGTCCTTTTGGGGAGCCAAAAGCTTAAGTCCTTTCTCGGACGGAAGCTCAATATTGACACTGATTCTGTCTGCCAGTTTCCCGACAGCTTCAATGAGGGAAAAGTCAGCTCCCGGAATGACTTTAACATGTATGTATCCGTTGAATTTGAAATCTTGTCGTAAAAGCCTTATTGATTCATACATCAGCTCCATTGTATGGTTGGGATTTTTTGTTACTGCGGAGCTGAGAAACAAACCTTCGATATAATTTCGCCTGTAAAAGTTTATGGTAAGATTTGCTACTTCCTGAGGTGTAAAAGCAGCTCTCGGGACATCATTGCTGGCCCTGTTGACACAGTAGGCACAATCATATATGCAGTAATTTGAAAGAAGAATTTTCAGAAGGGAAATACATCTTCCGTCATCAGACCAACTATGACATATGCCGCAGGACGCTGCATTTCCAAGCCCGCCTTTTGTGTTTTTCCTGTTGCTGCCGCTGGAAGAACAGGAAACATCGTATTTTGCAGCTGCAGACAATATTTCAAGCTTTTTTTGAAGATCCAAAAAAAACACCTCCGGAAAGTTGCTAAATAAATTTTACCACAAGAATAAGTAAAAAGCAAACGTTTGTTCGGAGTGTTATATGCAAATTAGACCATATTTATTGAAAATAGGTTGAAAAAAGCATCTAAAATTATATATAATATAATTATATGATTCTTGTTTTTTGTTTAATTCAGAAGCTAGGTTTATTAATTATGTTTCGCTTCTATATTCATGCATTGCAGGTCCGCTAATTGTTTCGTGTAAATTTTGTGCTTTACAATCTAAATCCGGAGGAATAAGATGGAAATCAAGTGTTTTAGAATAAATCTTTGCATTTTTTTGCTGCTTATGATATTTGGCAAGGTTGCATATGCAAAAACGGATGCAATTATCTATGAAACCGAATTATACGGTCCTCCGTTCAAGTTTATTGAGCACGGAGAAATCCATGGATTCGAAGTTGAGTTAAACCGGCACATATTTTCCGATGGCAGCTATGAGTTTGATTATGAATTTGATACATGGGAAAATGTTTATCAAAAACTAAAAAACGGTGAAATTGACACCTGCGGTCTGCTCGTCGTAAGCGAAGAAAGAAAAAAAGACATTTTGTTTTCCGATACGGTCATGTGTTTATATATATCCATTTATTCAAAAGACAAGAATAGGGGTATTGACGTTAAAGACCTTGAAAAATATCGTGTGGGTGTTGGGAAAGAACAGTACAGCGAGCATATTTTGAGAAATAGTGTCGGTATTGACAATTACATAACTTTTGTAAGTATTGAAGAGGCAATAGATGCTTTAAATGAGGAAAAAATAGATGTAATTTTTGAAAATCAGGACGTTGTAAACCATTACTTAATTAAGAAAGGCTTGACGGGTAAAATAATACCCAGCAAGACAGGGCTTTTTCCCGTTAAAGTTGCTTATGGAGTAAGCAAAAAAAATCCTGAGTTGGTTAAATATATTAATGAACGCTTGGATAGTGTAAAAAAAAGCGGTACATATGAGGAGCTGTATAGAAAGCATTTCTTACGGACTTCAGATTTCTACAGAAGAAATCAAAGGTTGAGAAATATTGCTGCAATGGTTGTAATGTTTATTCTTTTGGTACTTTTGCAAGTTTATATAAGGCATCTTAAGAGAAAAATATCGAAAGCATACAGGGAACTTCGCAAACAGCATGAATGGCTGAAAGTGACTTTGTCAAGCATTGGGGAGGCAGTAATTACAACAGATGAAAACGGGACCGTTACTTTTAGCAATTATGAAACCCAAAAGCTTCTGGGTTTGTCTGAAAAAGAAATATCTGGCAGGAAGTTGGATGAAATACTTTCCGGATTAGTAGATGAAATGGAAAAAACTTCAAAATACCTATTAAAAAAGTTATAAAGCGGGGGACTTTGATAAAACTTGAAAGCGACTTAAGTCTGATCACTCCGCATGGAAAAAAGCTTGTGGAAGGTACTGTTGCACCAATCAGAAACGATTCGGATGTAATTATCGGAACGGTTGTCGCATTAAAAGATGTTACGGAAATTAAAAAGAAGGAAGAAATCCTGTATAACATGGAGTATTTCGACCCGTTGACCGGACTTCCCAACAGGAGTCTGTTTGCAGACCGGTTGAATATGGCACTTGCCCAGTCAAAACGAAATAATGATATGTGTGCACTCATCATATTGGACCTCGATAATTTCAAGGCAATCAATGATACGCTGGGACACTCCGTGGGAGATATGCTTTTAAAACAAGTGGCGGAAAAAATCAAGGGTTACTTGAGGGAAGTCGACACAGTCGCAAGAATTGGAGGGGACGAGTTCATAATTATTCAGCCTCAAATAAAGGATATAAGCGATGCTACAAGAGCTGCCGACAGAATATTAAAAAAATTCCAACAGCCGTGGATTCTTGAAGGCAAGGAGTATTATATAACTGCGAGCATGGGCATCGGTATTTATCCCAACGACGGAGAGGATCAGCAAACAATTTTCAAGAATGCGGATACGGCATTATATAGAGCCAAAGAGCTCGGAAGGAATAATTATCAATTATATACGGAGTCTATGAACCAGAAGGTTCTTCAAAGACTTGATATTGAAAATAGCTTGAGGCGGGCGATTGAGAGAGAAGAATTTGTACTGTTTTATCAACCCCAGGTTGATATCAAAACCGGTAAAATTGTAGGTCTTGAAGCACTCCTAAGGTGGTATCATCCGGATTACGGGCTTGTACCTCCGATGGAATTTATACCCATTGCTGAAGAATCCGGTCTTATAGTGGCTATTGGAGAATGGGTTTTAAAAACTGCGTGCATACAGAACAAGAAATGGTTAGACATGGGAATGGAGCCGCAATTGATATCGGTGAATTTGTCTGCAAGGCAATTTCAACAGCACAACGTGGTTGAGGTAATTGACAGGATTCGTTGCGATTCGGGATTGGCGCCGGAACTGTTGGCGTTGGAAATAACAGAGAGTACTGCAATGAAGGATTTGAGTTTTACGATAGATGTATTAAGTCAATTGAGAAAAAAGGGGATAAGGGTATCCCTTGACGATTTCGGAACCGGCTATTCGTCACTGAACTATTTAAGGCAGCTTCCAATAGATACTCTGAAAATTGACAAAAGTTTTGTTCGGGACATAACGGCCAATTCTAAAGAGGAGGCTATTGCAAAAACTGTTATCAGTCTTGCGCACAAGCTTAACCTTACTGTTGTGGCCGAAGGAGTTGAAACTTGGGAACAGCTTTTATTCCTTAAAAAAGAAGGATGCGACAAGGTTCAGGGTTATCTTTTCAGCAAACCCTTGCCTGCAGAGGATATTGAAAAAATTTTAAGGAGCAAAGACGGTTTTATTCTCGAGGGAAAAGATGGCGATTGATTTTAAAGTGATTTTACGGTATTGATATTGCATACTCCCGATAGTATAATACTCTTTATAAGAGGGAGGTAGTAATTATGAGAGCTGTTATAACTGTTATCGGAAAAGATAAAATTGGTATTATTGCCGGTATTAGCAATATTCTTGCCAATTGCAATGTGAATATTTTGGACATTTCTCAGACAACCATGCAGGACGTTTTTACCATGGTAATGCTTGTAGATATATCCAAACTTTCCGTTCAATTTGCGGAATTGTCGGAACAACTGGAGAAAAAAGGTGTTGAAATGGGACTTTCAGTGAGGATTCAGCATGAGGATATCTTTAATTCCATGCACCGTATATAAGGGGGAAAATTCAGGTGTTAATGCCTTTTGAGATAATTGAAACAATAAAAATGATTCAGGAGGAGAATCTTGACATTAGGACAATCACGATGGGAATATCCCTGAGGGACTGTGCCAGTTCCTCTGCAAAGGAGTCGAGGGAGAAAATTTATAACAAGATTACACGGCTTGCGTCAAATCTTGTCAAGGTCGGAGAGGATATTGAGAAGGAATATGGTATCCCCATAGTAAACAAGAGAATTTCCGTTACTCCGATTTCCCTTGTGGCTGAAAGTAGTGATGAGAAAAATTATGTAAAGTTTGCAGAAACTTTGGATAAGGCGGCAGATGCGGTCGGAGTCAATTTCATTGGTGGATTTTCTGCGTTAGTCCAAAAAGGTTATACTGTCGGAGACAGAAAACTTATAGCTTCCATACCTGAGGCTTTGAGCAGTACCAAAAAGGTTTGTTCGTCTGTCAATGTTGCCAGTACCAAAGCAGGAATTAATATGGATGCGGTAAGGGAGATGGGACAGGTTATAAAAAAGGCTGCAGACCTTAGCGCCGACAGTGGAGGTTTGGCGTGTGCCAAATTGGTTGTTTTTGCAAATGTTCCGGAGGACAATCCGTTTATGGCAGGAGCTTTTCACGGAGTGGGAGAACCGGAATGTGTTATAAATGTAGGAGTCAGCGGTCCCGGCGTTGTTAAATCCGCCCTGGAAAAGGTAAGAGGGGCCGATTTTGAAACTGTTTCAGAAACCATTAAAAAAACTGCCTTCAAAATAACCAGAATGGGTCAGTTGGTTGCCCGTGAAGCATCAAGGCGTCTGGGGGTTTCCTTCGGCATAGTCGATTTGTCCCTTGCACCTACTCCAACCATAGGAGACAGTGTTGCTCACATTCTGGAGGAAATGGGACTTGAAAAGTGCGGTACTCACGGAACTACTGCTGCTTTGGCACTGCTTAACGATGCTGTCAAAAAAGGCGGTACAATGGCTTCATCCTCTGTTGGCGGGCTCAGTGGTGCTTTTATCCCTGTAAGTGAAGATGCAGGTATGATTGATGCAGTTATGAAGGGATCACTTTCCATCGAAAAGCTTGAAGCAATGACCTGTGTTTGTTCTGTAGGTCTGGATATGATAGTGGTTCCGGGAGACACAAGCGAGGAGACTATTTCTGCTATTATAGCCGATGAGGCTGCTATAGGAGTAATCAATAACAAGACAACTGCAGTAAGAATAATTCCCGCACCGGGTAAAAAAGTTGGAGATGTTGTTGAATTCGGAGGTCTTTTGGGTTCAGGGCCGGTAATGAAGGTTAGTGAATTTAGCAGCAAGGATTTTATTAATAGAGGAGGAAGAATACCGGCACCTCTTAACAGCCTTAGAAATTAGTTTACATAAAGTGGAAGGTAAGCCAGACAAATCATTTGTAATAGAGGTGCAAAACGGTTTTATTTGGCGCAATATAAAAAAGTCTGATTTTATCCCGACATCAGACTTTTTTTATATTGCTAAATTTTGCATCTCATAACACATACACTTTTTGAACCAATATTCTGCCAGTATTCAATGTGGTCATTATCTTGCCTGAAATTACTGAAAGAATAATCGTTATCTTTTACATATTGGAAAATCTCATTTGTAAACAGAACATCCCATGCTTTTTCATTGACATTTGGAAGCTCGGTCAGTGTAAACTCATTAACCACGTTTTTGAGCTCGTCAAACAGAACAACTCTGTAGCTCTCGCTACCTTCTTTATACAACGCATAGTGATTTTGAACTCTTATTATATCATCGATTTTAACTTTTCTTTCTTCCAAGAGCAAAGTTTTTAGCTTGTTGCTCTGGTAAAGGAATTTGTGACATTCTATGTAATTTAAAATAACTTTTAGGTTGTTGCTTTGTCTCAAATTGCTAAGGCTGATTTTGAGAAAATCGGGAGTATCATTATTAAACGTTACGATTATTGCTTCAGAGTCGGCCTTGTACCAGATTTCATTCTTGTCCATGTAAATAATCTGTTCGGGCAGACTGCGCTCATCATACTTTGGGTAAAGAAATGGCAGCGTATTATGGAATTTGATTGTCCTGACGGAAATGTTATCTGCTTCCTTTATAGTTACAGTTTTGGGATGACCCTCAGTATCTTTGTCGATAACCACAACTTTTCCAAAATCAGTACAATAAACATAGTTAAACTTGCTGGATACCACCAAGTCCTTTTTGTCAAGACCTAATATATCTTCTAAATTTTTGAGTCTGGCTTTTTTCAGAGAATAAAGGAAACCGGAAGGTTTCTCGGAACTCTGGGATACGTTTTCATTGGTATTATCTTTAAGGCTTTTTGACGTGCTTAAGTTGAAGCCCTTGGCTTTTTCGTTCTGGATTGAAGAAACCTTTGACGATATTATATCCATAAGACCTTTAATACTGTTTCCAACTTCTTTGATTGCACCATCGTCCTTTTTTTTATCCGATGAAGGCCTTGATGATGCAAAACGATATTCCTCCGGTAATAAGTTGATGTCTTTCTTATTACCCATACAAATCACTCCTTTAAAAATCTTTGGGTTCATAACACAGTGCCCGCAGATAAGATGAAAATATTAAATTCAATTCAACACCAATGCAAATATATATCTCTCTGTATAAATAAAACAACACTGTTTTAAACAAAGGTATAACAGGTGCGGGGAAGAGATGGTACAATGAAAAACTAGTCGGATGCGGCATGGAAATTCTACAACGTAATTTTACTTATTGATAATTATACCATATATTTGCCTTATAGTACATTATTTTTAAACGTAATTATTATTTTTTAAATTGCAAGTTTAATTGCCTTACAAAATCTTACAGAACCCTGTTTT